>NZ_CEYLVT010000198.1:0-13855 GCF_982860115.1 Moorena sp. | reverse complement strand
CCCCAGATACAGCGCTACTCTATTTTTCTGGACATGGTTTACGAAAAAGCAAGGGCATACAAGAAGGCTTTTTGGCCACTAGTGATGTTAACCCAGACATGGGTTCTTGGGGTTTATCCTTACAATGGCTGCGACGACTGTTACAAGACAGTGAAGTAAGGCAGCAGATTATTATTTTAGATTGCTGTTATGCCGGGGAAGTCCTAAATGTCGCAGAAGCAGACCCTGGAGAACGGGGTAAAGGCAGAGACCGGTGTTTTATTGCTGCTTCTCGTGCCTTTGAACTCGCCTATGAAGACATTGGTAGTAATCATAGTGTTCTCACCTCTGCACTGATCAAGGGATTGGAACCAAGCCAGGAGCGATGGGTAACTAACTATACCTTAGTTGATTTACTCACTAAAGAACGGAATGCTTTTCCCCAGATTCCTATTTTTAGTAATTCCGGTGAACCGATTAATCTGACTCGCAGGTGGACAGCAGCAACAAAAAAATTGGCTACCTCAGCAAAAAATATCTGTCCTTATAAAGGCTTAGCTTATTTTGATTGTACGGAAGAAGATGCTAAGTATTTCTACGGTCGCACTGCCTTAACGGATCAATTGTTGGACAAGGTGCGTGTTGGTAATTTTATGGCTGTCTTGGGAGCGTCTGGTAGTGGGAAGTCTAGTGTAGTTAGGGCAGGATTATTATATCAGTTACAACTGGGACGGAGGTTATCGGGTAGTGAAAGTTGGCAGATAAAAATCCTTCAGCCCGGTGAACATCCCCTCAATTCTTTAGCACTAACCTTTGTAGATTCTGGGTTATCTGATATCGAACAAGCGACTCAATTAGCTCAAGCCGAAGATTTGATCTTAAAGGGTTCTGAAGGGTTAAGACAATTAATCGCTGTGACCGATACCCAGCGGCTAATACTAGTAGTTGATCAGTTTGAAGAAGCCTTTACCTTGTGTCAGGATAGCTCAGAAAGACAGCAGTTTTTTGAATGCTTATTGGGGGCTTTACCTAAAACTGGAGATAAACTCTGCTTGGTATTGACAATGCGAGCAGACTTTTTTGGTAAATGTCTTGAACAGGACTATAGCGGATTGGCACAGCAGATTCAAGAACATGGAATCGCTGTGATGCCCATGTCACCAGAGGAGTTAAGACAAGCAATTGTAAAACCAGCCAAACAGGTAGAATTGGAGATTGAGCCAGGACTGGTGAACGAAATACTGGCAGATGTAGCCGATGCGCCAGGGTATCTCCCATTGCTGCAATATACCCTGACACGACTGTGGCAAGAAAGCACTGATAACTGTTTGCGGCTCAACACCTATGTCAAATTGGGTGGTGTGATGGGTACTTTGCGTAAACGGGCGACTGAGGTGTATGAGCTATTTTCTGAAGAAGAACAAGCAGCAGTTAAGCATATTTTTCTGGCACTAACCCAGTTGGGAGAAGGTACAGAAGATACCCGAAGACGAGTATTAAAGCCGAATTTAGTGAATCAGCGCTATGGAGAGAAACTTATTGATACGGTAGTTCAGAAGTTGGCTGATGAAAAGCTAGTTGTTACTACTGAAATGGTAGGTAAAGGAGGAGAAGCAAAGAGAGTAGCAGTAGTGGATGTGGCCCATGAAGCCTTGATTCGTCATTGGAGTCTGTTGCGGAGTTGGATAAGTGAAAACCGGGATGGGATGAGAATAGCCCGTAAGATTGAAGCAGCAGCTGAAGAGTGGACAAGGGAAGGCAAGCCAGAAGAAATTGCTTTTTTACTACAGGGAGCAAAATTAAGTAATGCTGAGGATTATCTCGCTAAAGATCTTTCCCAGGGTCAGCTTAATAGTGATGCACAAGAACTTATTAAGGTTAGTCAAAAAGTCCGCAAGCGCATACTTGACAAAGATAAACAACGTCAACAGGAACTACTAGAGGAGTCGGAAGCCAGACGAAAAGCAGAGGTAAAGGCACGCCATTTAGCAGAACAAAGAGAAAAAGAACAAGCCCATGCTAATAAAGAACTCCGTGGTAAAACACGGCAACTTGGGGTTTTATTGATATTAGTTATCATAGTTAAAATTATTGCTATAATTGTTAGTTTACTATACAAGAATAAGGAAATTCAAGCAATTAACGCAGCATTAGAATCAAAAGCTAGGAATATCAAGTCTTCCGTATTATTAAAACCTACTACAGAAGACTTGATACAAGCTATTGAAACAACAGGTGAAAGTCAAACCTACCAAAAAGACTTAAAACCAACGGTGATCACTGAAGTTAATTCTAGCTTATTGGTAGCTTTAGATAAGGTACGAGAAAGGAATCTTTTACAAGGTTATTTGATCGCATTTAGCCGAGATGGAAAAAAGATTCTCAGTGGGAGAGCCGACAAAACAGTGCGGTTGTGGGACACCGAATCCGGTCAATTGCTCCATACCTTACAAGGTCATACAGATAATGTCACTGATGTCGCCTTTAGCCGAGATGCTCAGAAGATTGTCAGTGGGAGTAGTGACCGCACAGTGCGGTTGTGGGACACCGAATCCGGTCAATTGCTCCATACCTTGGAAGGTCATGAAAGTTATGTCACTGATGTCGCCTTTAGCCGAGATGCTCAGAAGATTATTAGTGGGAGTAATGACAGAACAGTGCGGTTGTGGGACACCGAATCCGGTCAATTGCTCCATACCTTGGAAGGTCATGAAAGTTATGTCGATGTGATCGCTTTTAGCCCAGATGGCAACAAGATTATCAGTGGGAGTGAGGACGGCACAGTGCGGTTGTGGGACACCGAATCCGGTCAATTGCTCCATACCCTACAAGGTCATACAGATGCTATCAGTGCGATCACTTTTAGCCCAGATGGCAACAAGATTATCAGTGGGAGTGAGGACGGCACAGTGCGGTTGTGGGACACCAAATCCGGTCAATTGCTCCATACCTTGGAAGATCATACAGATGCTATCAGTGCGATCGCCTTTAGCCCAGATGGAAACAAGATTATCAGTGGGAGTGAGGACAGCACAGTGCGGTTGTGGGACACCGAATCCGGTCTACTAATCCATACCTTGGAAGGTCATACAGGCTGGGTCAATGCGATCGCCTTTAGCCCAGATGGCAAACAGATACTCAGTGGCAGTCAGGACTTCACAGTGCGGTTGTGGGACACTGATTCCGGTCAACTTCTCTATACCTATCAAGGTCATACAGGTTCTTTCAATGATATCGCCTTTAGCCGAGATGGCAAACAGATTATCAGTGGGAGTTGGGACGGCACAGTGCGGTTGTGGGACACCGAATCCGGTCAACTAATCCATACCTTGGAAGGTCACATAAATTTTGTCAACAATATCGCCTTTAGTCCAGATGGCAAACAGATTATCAGTGGGAGTTGGGACGGCACAGTGCGGTTGTGGGACACCGAATCCGGTCAACTGCTCCATACCTTGGAAGGTCATACAGGTCGTGTATCAGATATCGCCTTCAGCCGAGATGGCAAACAGATTATCAGTGGGAGTTACGACAAAACAGTGCGGTTGTGGGACACTGATTCCGGTCAACTTCTCTATACCTATCAAGGTCATACAGGCTGGGTCAGTGTGATCGCCTTCAGCCGAGATGGCAAAAAGATACTCAGTGGTAGTTGGGACAACACAGTGCGGTTGTGGGACACTGATTCCGGTCAACTTCTCCATACCTATCAAGGTCATACAAGTTTTGTCAATGCGATCGCCTTTAGTCCAGATGGAAACAAGATTATCAGTGGCAGTGGGGACAACACAGTGCGGTTGTGGGACACTGATTCCGGTCAACTTCTCTATACCTTGGAAGGTCATACAAGTTATGTCAGTGCCATCACCTTTAGTCCAGATGGAAACAAGATTATCAGTGGCAGTGGGGACAACACAGTGCGGTTGTGGGACACTGATTCCGGTCAACTTCTCTATACCTTGGAAGGTCATACAAGTCGTTTGACTGATATCGCCTTTAGCCCAGATGGCAAAAAGATTATCAGTGGGAGTGAGGACGGCACAGTGCGGTTGTGGGACACCGAATCCGGTCTACTAATCCATACCTTGGAAGGTCATACACTTCCTGTCGCTGATATCGCCTTTAGTCCAGATGGCAAACAGATTCTCAGTGGGAGTTACGACAACACAGTGCGGTTGTGGGACACTGATTCCGGTCAACTTCTCTATACCTTGGAAGGTCATACAAGTTATGTCAATGCGATCGCTTTTAGTCCCGATGGCAAACAGATTCTCAGTGGGAGTTACGATAAAACAGTGCGGTTGTGGCGGGGTGGAAATTGGAAAGATTGGTTAAAAGATGGATGTGATCAGCTGCAATTTCATCCTGACCTTGTTGCACCTAAAAATAATAAAGCAGGAGAAGCTTGTCTTAAGCATGCCAGTTGGGAAGATAAAACCAAAGCCGAATTTCTGGTGAGACAAGGTCGAGCTCTTTTACAAAAAGAGCAAAATATCAAGAGTGCTGTTAAAAAATTTAAAAAAGCGCAAAAACTCAATCCTGACATCGACCTCAATCCAAATACAAAGGAAATAGATAAAGACCCACAAACAGTAGCGCAACAGTTAGCCCCAGACTCGAAATAATCACATGGCTGTCCACAGAAAAATGAAGTAGGTGCTCAAGCCATGGCCTTTAGGCCACGCTACGCGAACGCCTCAACGGGTACCTAGCAACCAAATATCTTACCATTACAGCCGAAATCTTGGATAGATTATCAGCTACTTTGCGCTGCATCAAGAGGTGTGACCCGTGGCGAATTTAATTCTTAATGGTAAGAGCGCACCTAACAGGGAATCAGCCTCAAATAAATCTGAAAAGCGCGTAGCGCTATACCTCTGGCGACTCTCTCAATAATTTTTTACAAAATTTAAAAAATATGCTATAATATGCAATTTTTTGTGCTAAAATGAAACCGTGGAGAAAAAAATCCACGGGAAGAGCCAGCCTAAGAGTTTTCCTAGGCCACAGGCTGGCTCTGGCTACCCCTTAAACTAAAGGAGATAACTTAATATTATGTTGTATCGTCTAAGCCTATACCCATGGGTACTGATTCGGCTATTACCACCGATGCCACCAGTCGTTTTCGCTCGGTTCCGCTACTGTTGTGATGCCAAAGGTTATGGGCAGACCCTGAAACAGCTGCTGCCTGATGCTAAGTTTCTAATAGTTTTAGATATAAGTCTGCCGATGGAGCAAGAGGAATAGGGAGTGTTGCAAGGGTAGGTTTTTGACATTTGGGTCAAACCCACCCCCACACCCCACACCCCACAACCCACACCCCACACCTCACGTCTTTGTTAAAAACCTACCCCTGTGAGCCTAGCCCCAGGGGTAGTTCACTCTATCCGACCAACTCTCATGTGTAATGGCCATTGAAATATAATTTTCCTCTCGGGATCGCCCCAAGCCTCGACTAGACGCTTGGAGAATTCCAAGATTGGTTCGTGGGATTGAACAGCGATAAGCTTTTGAATCGCAGACCAAGTATTCAAATATCCCAGAAATTCTTCCATGTTCCATTGGGTTTCTATTTTTAAAATAGGTGTTTTTAACTCAGCAAAAGGAAAAGGAATGGTTTGATAATTTTGAATCAGTAGTTTTATTTCTTCTGCCCAATACTGGTCAACCACTGTGGTGAAAAAATTCCTAGACATTTGGTCTATGTGATTTTCTTCTGGAGGTAATTCAAAATACCAGTAGCCCCAGAGAGCAATAATTCCTCCAGGTTTAGAAACTCGCTGCACTTCCTGATAAAATTTTTCCAGATTAAACCAATGAACAGCTTGGGCAACAGTTATTAAATCTATAGATTGATTCCCTAGCCCGACTTTTTCGGCCACTGCCACAGAATAGTTAATCTTATCATGATCAAATGCATGACTAATTTGCTTTTCGCTGGCATCTGTAGCATAAATTTTTTGAAAATGAGGTGTTAAGCCCAAGGCTACTTGACCATTACCAGTGGCACAATCCCACGCTCTTTGACGATCAGGTACAAGTCCAGCTAAATACTCAAACAAAGATTCTGGATAATGAGGTCTATAGTTTCTATAATCATTTGCTTGCTTTGAGAAGTAGTCTTTAAATTCTGTAACCAAAGTCCTTTTCCTCTAATTTAATTTAGCAAACTATGACGATATCATATTCTTAATCGCAGTTTGAATACAGTCTATCTTTTCCAAATTAAGCACATCAGTATAAGCCTGGCTAACTTGTTGTGAAGATAAGCTCAAAGAAGCACAATCCCAAAACTTAGCTTTCAACTCTGACTCGGTAAGGGGATTTTGAGGATGACCCTTAGCTATCGCCACTTCCTGGAAAAGGTAACGCTCATCTACTAACTTGACCTTGATTAACACGGGAAGTTGCTCCTCCAAAACTCTCAGCATAGCGAAATACAATGTTACCAACGGGGGTTGTTGCTCCTGCTAGTATCACCCCAAGAGTGTCTAAAATTGCATTTTTAGCTTGAGCGACAACCGTTTCCGGCAAGTTTTGATGTTCGATCTGCTGTACAAAAGCAGCAAACTGGTGTGTAGTACTCAAATATAACTCTCCAAAGCATTATTTTGATGAACAATCTTGAGCTAACCCTTGATTAGCCCTACTGTTGATTAGCCCTACTATATAGCTATGAGAATTGCTATATATAATGACTAATCACAAAAAGGGAAAAATTTACATCGTAGGTGCTGGTCCAGGAGATGTTAACTACTTAACGGTAAGGGGGCAACAACTACTGACTCAAGCTGAAGTGTTGGTCTATGATGCTCTAGTAGATTCCCTTTTATTGCAACTAGTGCCCTGTGATTGTCAACTCTTCGATGTAGGGAAACGGGGTGGACGCCCTTCTACACCCCAAGCTACGATTAACCAACTGCTGGTAGACCAATGCCGACAAGGCAAGCAAGTGGTAAGGCTAAAAAGTGGTGACCCGTTTATTTTCGGGCGCTCTAGCTCAGAAATTCAGGCATTGATTGCTGCTGAGTGTCAGTTTGAGGTGATACCAGGCATTTCCTCAGCCCTAGCCGCTCCCTTACTAGCGGGAATTCCTTTAACAGACTCGGTTTTGAGCAAATGCTTTGCCGTTGTCACTGCTCATCAGCCAGAGCAACTAGATTGGGAAGCACTAGCAAGAATCGACACCCTGGCGATTTTAATGGGAGGACGTCATCTCGGGGAAATTGTCCAGCAGCTGCAACGCTATGGGCGATCGCATCAGACCCCCATTGCTCTGATTCGCAATGGTGGACGCCCCCAGCAACAGGTTTGGCTGGGTACTTTAAGCACTATAGTAAACCAAACCCTTGGTATCTCCCTCTCACCTGTGGTAATTGTAGTTGGTGAAGTAGTGGGGTTAAAGGCATCTATGGGATTAGCTGATCAAGACCAGTCGAAGAGTGAAGCTTGTCAAGACAAGGTTCAAGCGGGAACGGAAACTACCGAAGCGCTTACTGGAAAAACTGTCTTAGTTACCCGTTCCGCTAGTCAATCCCAAAAATTTAACCAGCTCCTGGAACAAGAAGGAGCGACTATTATCGAAATGCCCACGTTGGTGATTACTCCTCCTTCCAGTTGGGCTGGATTAGATTATGCGATCGCTAATCTCGCTCACTTCGATTGGTTGATTCTCACCTCTAGCAATGGGGTGGATTACTTTTTTAAACGATTACTGAATAATGGTAAGGATGCCCGTGCTTTAGTCGGGATTAAAATTGCTGTGGTGGGTAAGAAAACTGCGGCGAGTCTGAAACAACACAATTTACAACCGGACTTTATCCCACCAAACTTTGTCGCTGATTCTTTGGTAGAACATTTTCCAGAGTCTTTAACTAACAAACAAGTGCTTTTCCCCCGAGTCGAAACCGGTGGGCGAGAGGTGTTAGTAAAAGAACTAACGGAAAAAGGTGCTCAAGTGGTAGAAGTTGCTGCCTATGAGTCTGGTTGTCCAGATTACATGGCTCCTGCTATTTTAGATGCTTGGCAACAGAGAGCAATAGATATTGTTACGTTTGCTAGTTCTAAAACCGTCAAGAATTTTTACAAACTTCTCAAGCAAGCCTTTAACTCTTCAACGGACACTAACCTCCCCTATTTAAATCCCGACGCCGAACAATCTGCACCCTTAAAAACTCTTGATTCCCTTTTACAAGATGTCTGTATCGCTTCGATTGGTCCCCAAACATCCGAAAGCTGTCGCCAGTTGTTAGGCAGGGTAGATGTGGAAGCAGTTGAATATACTTTAGAAGGTTTAACTGAGGCGATTGTGGCATGGGAAACTGGGAGAGATGGAAACACATAGGGTGCATCTGATTGGTGGAACGGGCATCAGGGGTGGAACGGGCATCAGGCGTAGAACGGGCATCTTGCCTGTTTCAATTCCCAGGCGGCTAGGATGCCCACCCCACTCATGTTCATCCCTTGATTTAGCAATGGCTACTAAACCGCCTTATTTGCCAGAAATAGGAGTTTTATATCATCTCAGAATAATTACCCTTAATAATAAGCACCTAAACAAAATTAATTTCCTACTACCAATCTCTGTAACCATTACATTGTAAGGCTTTGAGTTTTGAAAAATGTGTAATTAATTTTGTGCACCTGCTTAAAAATCTCCCTATCTCCCTATCTCCCTATCTCCCCATCTCCCCACACCTCCCACCCTCTCCTTAATTATGGGTATTCAAGCAGACTTGATATTAGGGCTTTTCCCCAAGGATGAGAGTTGTTTGTGTAGGCAAAGGAATAACCTTAATATTTTTAAATCCTGTCTTTTCGAGCCATAGGGCAATTTCTTCTTTAGAGCGATTGCCCGATTCGGAATGAAAGCCAATCATTAAGTACAGTTCCATCATTGTACTGCGCAATGACTGCTTAGGATTATCTTCTGGATTTATAAACTCCTGCACGATCAGCAATCCACCTGGCAATAGAGCATCGTAAGCTTTGGACAATAGCCTCAGACATTGCTCGGGAGATATATGACGCAAGACTGCAGAAAGCAGAACAACATCATAGTCCTGATCAAACTCAGTGGTATGAAAATCCGCCGGACATAGGGAAATTCGCTCTTGGAGATTGTATTGCTTCAAGAGGCTGAGGGCGATTTCTAAAGGTTCTTTGAGATCGACAACTACAGCTGTTAAATTAGGATTAGCATTACAAAGAGCAATGCTGTAGCTTCCAGAGCCTCCTCCTAAATCCAGCATTTTACGCCTATTGTTCAGGTTAGTATATTCAGCCAAGACCGCTCCTTGTCCTGCCATAGCTAGGTTATGCCGACCTTTGATATAGCTTGTCCAATAGGTACCAGGATCAACAAAACCATTCTCAAAGGGAAAATCTGGTCTGCCTTCACGGATCAGCTGGTCTAGATTGCCCCAAGTGTACCAAAAATTGGTAATATGGACGACGTAATCACCTTGATACTCTGGCTTGTCTGGTATTAAAAATGTAGAAGCGACTTGAGAGTTTTTAAAATTACCCTCTTCTTTTTCCAGCAGACCTAATCCAGCACAGGATTCAAGAAAAGCTTCGACAAAATCAGGATTAGCTTTGAGGTGATCGGAGACTTCTCGGGCAGAAATAGGTTGTTCCAGTAAAGGAAATATTCCAAGTTTTATCGCCGCTCTGAGAACTGCAGAGTTCCAGAAGCTAAAACATATATTGTCGATGCTGTCCTTCATTTATACTTCTCCTAAATCTACATGCACGTTATTGTCAGATATTTTCAGAGCGGCGTTGCTGAATCAAGTAATGAATCGGAGTAGAGTGGGCATCCTGCCCGCAAGGGCCAGATCAAGGGACGGGCAAGATGCCCATTCTACAGGTGCGACCCGTGGCGAATTTAATTCTTAATGGTAAGAGCGCACCTAAAAACTTTTCAAATCATTCTATTATTCAGCAAAGCCGTCAGAGCTAGTTAAATTGGCAAAATTCTACCTCTTGATATAATTTCTCATAAAACGGCAGACAATCTTCCACTATAGGCATTAGGTCATCAGGTATATTGATAGCTTTTTCCTCATAAGGAATAAAACCGCTAGAATTCATCACTGTGGAATACCAACTTGGGGCAAAGGATGACAGCGATAAGTTTGAGTCTTTTAGTTCAGGTTCCCAACTCAGCATTTTTTCAGAAAATGTTACCTCCAACTTTGCGCATAACCTTTTCAGAATATCTTTGGGATTTCTGACAAACTCCGTTGATTCAATAACCAGGGGGGAGTTTCCTGTCAATGCTTTAACGTCTTGAAAGATAGTGTAAAGGTCTGCTATGCCGACATCATGGAACGTTACGTTCCCCAAAACTTTGTACCAAGATAAAACGATCTCTTTAGGGTCTCTAATCAAAAAAACGTTATGAAGAGATTTAAGCCAGTCTCTGGAAAATTCCGGGAGAGCATGTTTTGCAATGTGTTTTTGGAATGAAAAAGATGCACTATTGGGTAAACTTCCGGTAATTTGTTGAATTACCTTCTCATAGTTGCTTTCAGTGGATTCAAGAATTTCTTGACGATGAGGATGATTGAAACCATGTTTCAACAGGTACGGAGCATAAAACGGTTCATCAAAAATCAGACAACCATCTAACTGTTCAAAAGCTCTCGTCATCAGTGTTGAACGACTTCTCGGGCAAGTCCATAGGGCAATGTGTTTATTTGTTGTCATCCTGTTTATTCCTTTCTAAACTCCAAAATTAGGCATTAGATTAACGCTGATCAAACAATCTAATTTGTTCTGCTCCCACTCTTTGTTTCAATGGTTTATAGGATTAAGGCTTGTTCTGGTAAAGGTTTGATTGCTCTATAGTCTCGACCAACTAAGAAGTCAGGATGCGGATTTTCTACGGCAATCGGAATATTGTCAATACTATTATAGGTAATAATAGCAATTTTTCTTGAAAATGGAGAAATATTATTAGCTGAGCCATGAACGCAATTAGGATGAAAAAATAACACAGTTCCTGGTTTACCTTTGGGCGCTTCTATTCCATATTTTTCTACTAGCTTTATAATTGTTTGTTCTGGTGTAGTGTATTTAAGGTTGGACTGAAAACTCGATATCCATTTTGAGTCTTCTGAAGCAGCATCATCCTGATCAATTTGGTTTAGAGAGCTAATTACTCCTTCTTGATGGGAACCAGGAATAAGACAAAGCGGTCCATTAAATTCGTTGACTTCTTCTAGAAAAATAACAACATTTACCGCTCGTGGTGTTGGCATTCCATCTTCTTTTTGCCAAAAGATATAATCTTGATGCCACGGCCATAGATCACCACTAAAGGCAGCTTTGAAGTTAATTTTTAATTGATGTATGTAGACTTGGCTGCCAAGAAGTTGCATGGCTGGCTCAACAATTAGAGCGTTTTTTGAGATCTTATCCAAGAAGCCATTTTCAGTTGGATCCTCGTGAATTCCTCTTACTGTCGCTTGATCTTCTTCTAAAACGGTTCCTGGTGTATTTTCCCAATAAACAGTTGATAATTTAGCTGTTATCGCTTTAATCTGAGCTTGTTCAAAAATATTATCTAACAGTAAAAAACCATTGTCTTGGTAAGTTTTTTCTTGCTCTTCTTGTAGGTACATATCTCAAACTCCGATTTAAATTAACTCAATGACTCCATCGACTTCAGTCGATGGGTTGATTTTTGGAATGAATGTCATCCACCGGCGAAAGCCGGTTATGAGGGAGTATCAAATCTCTTGAGGAGATCCTCAACCATAATAAGCCTCCGAGTTGATTCGGAGGTAATTGACCAAACAATTCAAAACCTTTGACTAAAGTCGGAGGATGGAAAACATCGACGAAAATAAGGTTACAATAAACGCCTTCGGTAAAAATACTATCATATCCCTTTTCTTTGACTTTGCAAAAACATCTGCCATTTCCCAGTTCTAGAGCTGAGAGTATATTAAGCGATCAGCCTCCGGCATGGCTTCCCTTACGCCAGATTTTTGTCTAATCACGTTAGGATTCAGGTGTCGAGAGAAGGGATGAGGAAAGGAGGTTGCGTAAAATGACCTGATTGACCCATAATAACTTACTTCCGTAGGGTGACCTTCGGTCAAAGACATCCATTACCGACTGTTGTTGAAAACGGAAAATTTGGACTGGTCGTGTAGTAAATTAGCGGTCGGCTCAAAACCTTGGAGATAACGAGAGTTACCACTAACCTTGCCCTTGGTCACTGCCAAAAGTAAAGACCTATGTGCTCTCTCCAAAAATATCCTTCCCCTTTAAAATAGACCCTTTGCTCCTGTGGGCTTTGGTTTCAGCCTTAACTAAGTGCCATTTGAATTAAGTCCTTTTTAATGGAATTCCACAACTAAAAAGAAGCCAAAATGGCCAGACGGAAAGAATTTATTTAGATAGAGTAATCCTGTCGAAGATTTTACAAGGTTACCTAATTAGGTAATCCCAATAACTCACTTTCGGGAAATTAGACTAACAAGGGTTTAGTTTCCCTAAAGTAGTCCTTTTAAACCGTTTGAACAGGAGATTTTTCCCATGGATAACTATCTAAGCACTGATTTGGAGTTCATCGCACATTTGTCAGAGAATGAACTCAACGAGATTGCAGGAAGCCGTGGCAGATCTAAAGACTTTGGCAAGGGCAAAGATGATGATGATCGTGATGATGATCGTGATGATGAATTTGAGTTTAAATTTGATGACGATGACTTTGACTTTAAGTTTAAGTTCACAATACCTAAGCGCTTTTTGCCTAAGAATCGCCCCTTTGTGATTAAAAAGTTTCCCGTTAACTTTAACCGCATTTTGGTCTTTAAGCAGGTTTTTACCCTTAAGCATCACTAATACCAGTTCAGGTTATGGGTAAGCTATCAGCTAATAGCTATCAGCTATTAACTTACACCTACTAACACCCTCAACACTCAAAGGTTGCTAACCCCAAATAGCGAACTCCTGACGGGGTAATTTCAAAGCGACAAGGCAACACTTCTAAACCCTTGCTAACTGCTTCTCTTAAAAGTTTACCATAGTCTGGGTCATAGTTATCACCAGGAGAAAAGTGCAAACAATCAGCACGATTAATAAAATAAAGCATCACGGCTCGTGCTTCAGGAAGTAGTGCCATCAGTTCTTGCAGATGTTTTTGTCCACGAGTAGTAACTGTATCAGGGAATAAAGCACGATTCTTTTCAGCTAAAGTAGCACTTTTCACTTCTAAATAAATCGGGCGCTCTGAGCCAGTCAGTAAAAAATCCACCCGGCTTTTCCGTTCTTTTCCGTAACGCACCTCAGGGCGGATTTCGCTGTAGCTGTCCGCTAATTCAGGAATCAATTTTTGTTCCAACGCTAACTTAATCACTCGATTAGGTAAAGCCGTATTAACCCCTACCCAAGTGGGTTCGTTGTCCTTGACCTGAATCATTTCCCAAGTGTATGGTAACTTCCGCTTTGGGTTATCACTCTGGGAGACTTGTACAGGAGAGCCAATAGTTGAAACTCCAATCATTGGGCCAGTGTTGGGGCAGTGAGCAGTAATAATTTCCCCTGATGGCAGTTCAATATCCGCAAGAAAGCGTTTGTAGCGTTTGAGTAAGGTTCCAGCTTTTAGGGGTGGATAGGAGTAAATCAAGTTATTGCCATTAGTCATGTTATAGTTATTAGTTGGTTAATTGCTTAAGGGAGTCGGGAATTTAGAATTTAGAATTTAGAATTTAGAATTTAGAATTTAGAATTGGGAATCGGGAATCGGGAATCGGGAATCGGGAATCGGGAATCGGGAATCGGCAAGAGGGAATACTGATCTTACTCCCCATCTCCCCATCTCCCCATCTCCCCATCTCCCCACATTCCCCTCCTGGGA
>NZ_CEYLVT010000197.1:7547-13966 GCF_982860115.1 Moorena sp. | reverse complement strand
GGAATCGGGAATCGGGAATCGGGAATCGGGAATCGGGAAAACAATCCTGTGTAGCTGATAGTTATGGAAACCGCCGTAGCTATATAGTACCTGAATGGGATCGCATTCACGCCCACCTCCGAGCACGTTATGATTCAAGGAGTATTAGTTACATCGGGCAAACCAAGTTTTTCGACTTTTCTTTTTCCTTAGTTAACGGCTGATAGGTGTTGTGATCATACGGCACATATCCCTCAAAACCTGAATAAGTCATCTCACACAATAACCGAGACTTGAGCGGAGAAGGAGGTAAATTTACCTTTGCTACTTTCACTTCTACTAAACTTGGATCACGCCTTAAAAGGTCAAATACATCGTGTGACAAGTAGCGGGGACAATACCCTAGGTGATAATGATCTTCTGTGGTTAACGCTAAAGCCTCATTGTCATAAGGATTTTGAAGCTCGTGACATAGCCACAAAGTGTCACCAACTTGTAGCTGAGCTATGCGATCCATAGAATACTTTGGTAAGTGACGCAAACCATGTACTAGAAAACAAAGGTGGTATTTGCGGTCACTGTCGAGGTGTGGATAAGGAAAAACTTTAAAATTATCTGTTTGTCGATATCCTTCGCTCCTTCCTAGTTCCACAGGTCATGCAGTTTCCCGTCTGATAGGTAACCTCACCCTTCCCGGTGTGAGGTTTTACTTTTATTAGTCCCTAAAGCTGATCAGAAAAAGAGTCTATCACTATACATTACTCGCAGTGATCATTGATTTTTATGTCGTCGGAGGATATACTGATGACAGACAACGACAAACCTAAAAAGCGATGAAGCTTAGCTTCCGCTAAAAGCGATCGCACTGACCTGTCCCGGAAATGCGATCGCTAACACAAGTAACAACTTGCAATAAATCACTTACAATCATGAACCAGATTTTAACTGTTCGCAAATCTTCCATTAAACTAGTCCACGACTTAACCCTGGACACCTATACTGCGGATGAAGTGGACAAGCAGACGGGAATGTTCATTAACTACTTCAGTGGTTCTGGTATGGCTCTTGCAGTTGACTTACCGGATAACACAGCCCTACAAAGTCGCCTATCCAAAAAGCTGAAGGCTATGCTAGGAGAGAATTTCACAGTCCTACAATCTAAGTATCGCATGGAGTCTGGAGGACTAACTGATCTGTTGCTCTGGACGATTTCAGATGCTTTGACTTTCTGGGAGTACTGGGCATTTGTTTCCAATTCTGTCAATAAAAAAGCCAAGGAAAAAGCCAGAAACATTATCATTACTTCTGCTCGGGCTAACCTCCAAATCGTGACCGACGAAGCCTTTGGTCGTGGGTACACCCCTGGGAAAGCACAAGAACTGATGCTGGCCTATCAAGCTGAAAACCAGCGCCTCAAGAAAGACCTAGACCTAGCCAAGGAAGCCCTAGCTGAACCAGATGTCCTGGACGACGAAAACTGGCGGTTGCGGCAACAGATCCGTGAGATGGGCGGAGTACCGTACGACGAACAAATTGGGTACACCAGCGACAAACCCAACGAACCTTTTTAGATCCCAAAATTTTTCCCAATTAATTGCCTTCACGAAGTGTCGGCTGAGGCCGTAGGCCAATCCCAGGAATGAGAGACAATACTGCGAACGCGCCCCGTGCGACCTACGGTCAATCGCCTTTGATTGTAGATCTAAATCCCCAGAATTATTGATTACATCGGGCAAAGCCAATTTATCCACGTAATCGAGTGACCGCTGGCATTTGACATCACAGCGATCACCATTGTTGTCAACAGCTCTACCCGACAATGAAACAGCCCTGGGGTGTTAGGCGGGATTCCTCTTGCCTTAAAAGGATAAGCAATGTCGCTCATGACTACAGCAGTTTGCACTTCAGTTAGGTACAAAGTTCTGAGTTTTTAGGGAGCAGGGAGGTCAGCTGACCGCTGACCGCTGATAGCTGACCGCTGATAACTTACTATTCTTAACTAATATCTGTCAGCAAAAGATTCAAGTTTTCCACCGTTAACAAAGGCAAGTTAGGATTCTCCGTACTACTCACATTTTCTGGATTGGAAAAGAAACTAAAACTAAATAGATATCGTCCCCTGGTTTTATTGGGGTTTTTCTGAGTCTGCCAATTGTCAATTTCATCGACAATATTTGTTCGCAGGTCTTCAGTAACTTTTAACATAGTGGAATCCCCAGACTTTTGAACCGTAAATCGAGGAGTTAGTAAAACAGGTAAGGAAGCTAATAGTTCTTCTTCATTACCAGTGGCGCTAGTATTGCTAGCTAAAGCAAAGGCATACTGACAGCTAATCCGAATATCATAAGGACGGTTAATCATAGCTGGGAGCAAGACTTTGAATAACTCTTCGAGATGCTTATCCAAGGCTTTACTTCTGGAATCGCCCAGGTCTGCAATATCCCAACGCTTATCATTAACTATTAGAGGAGTAATCCGATTCTTAAACCTTACTTCAGGAGTCTGGAAGATGAAAGCAGCATTGGTTTCCCGGCCATCAATCAAATTTTTATTGCGGGCGAGACGGATAGCACCCCAGGCATTTTGATAGTCCAACACATCCAAATTAGTTACAGTCACCTTACGGTCTGGTAATGCCGACTCCCCAAAGGTTTCTACCCCAGTTGCATCAAGCAATTTGGTGAAATCATACTCAATTGTTGTATAAGTTACTGTGGAGGAGTTAGTGGTGAAATCGTTTTGCCTGGTATCATTTAACTCATACCCTGGTAACTCAATATCTAAGACTTGTTGATCAGTATCGGGAATATTGTTAGTGGGAGTGATGATAACCGTTTTGGTTTCTTCGTCAGCGGATAGGTTTTCATCAATGTTGTAGTGAACTGTCTCGCGAGATGCCTGTGCGATCGCAATCGGTTGCCAAATTTTCCATGACCTAGCCACGTCTTCTGCTAGAGTCGCAAAGGCACTGAGGGCATAAGCAGCAGAAGTAACCGTAGTCACGTTGGTAGTCTGGTTGTTAGAGGTTAACTCTGTTTCCAAAGCTTTGAGGTCACTGGCTAGGGTTGGATATAGATTGTTAAACCGCACCAGGGTATCCAAAAGTGGATCAATAGTATTGGTCGTATCGATAATTGTGCCAACACCCACTGGGTCCGCAATGTCTGCATTAACTGCATTACTCAGCACAAGGGTAAAGGTTTCATTATTTTCATCAACAACATCATCGCTGTTGACTGTCACCTCAATTTCTTTGGTGGTTTCACCTGGATCAAATTCCAGCAGAGTTTTGGGAATTGCCGTGTAATCTCCTGGTGCTTTTGCGGTTCCATCCTGGGTTTCATAATAAACACTAACAGTCTGTTCAGAGGGAGGAGATAAGGTAATAGTGAAAACTGCCTTTTGTTCGTCTTCCTTCAAAGAGACATCATTAATGGTTAATTTAGAGGAACCATTGTATTCAATCCGGCATTCAATGGTATCTTGAGCCACATCGGGATGTTCATAGAGGAAAACATAATTCCAGTCTCGAATATCCTCAGCACTGAGAATCTCACCAGCAAAGCTGTCGGGGTCAGGAATTGCTGTATGGGAAATCAGAGAAGGAGGAAGGGGAAAATCTCGCAAAGGAATGGGAATTTGAACATCTCCAATTTGATTAGGCTCATCGTTGAGAGGTTGAATAAAATTGAGCCAAGAGGAGGTGGAATTAGTAGTATTAATCTTGTATTCCAACTCATTAACCTGATAGTTCAGATTAACCGCAATATCTTCGTAACGCTGAGGAGTTTGGGTATTAAAGAAAAAGGTTAGCGTAGACTTACCATTGTTGGCATCGCTCAGGTCAATTTTAGCTGGAGATAAGGTGAAATCTATCGATTGAAGCAGAGCTTGGTTTTCTGCGTCAGAAATAGTGGAGTTGGGTGTACTTTCAGGATTGGTGTAATAAGCCCCGTTTATCACTGGTTGCCCAGATAAACGAGGAATATCTTGATCAGACCATTGATAGCCATCAGCGATCTCTACATCTACGTTATATTGAACAATGGTTTCAATGTCGTAAGCATCCGCTAAATTTGTCAGCAATTCCTTTTGGAGTGCTTCCACCGCTAAGCTTTGGCGAGTAGTATACTCTTCGGAAGTTGTATCCACAGAAGTCTTCAATACATGGGTCACATTTTTACTAATCGAATCGGCCAAACTTGCTTTGACATCTAAAATCCGCCTAAGCTGATCCTTTAAAATGCCCCTAAGCTCATCCTGTAAAGTGGAATCATCCACTTCAATAGTATCATTCACTGCAGGGATAGCTGTTTCCGGTTTCAGGATATCTTCAATAGCACGTAAATAGTTACGGGCTAAACCATTCAGGTCTACCGCATCCACTCGCACGGTTTCTGTTGAGGTTTGGTCAAGTCCACCATCTTGGGTGTAGCTGTAAAGGTTTACTTCCCCTGACATTAAGGTATTGCTCAAAGGCGCAGCGGAAAAGAAGTAGGGGAAATCCTCTTTGATATCGTAACTAATCCCGGTATCCCCCAGATGAACTGCCCACAGGGTATCACTGTTTTGAGGATTAGCATTATCAATATTCCCAGCATCCCTCCCCACTGCTAGCTTTAAGTTAGGTAGTGCTTGCTCAAATGCCTTGGCAAAGGGGTCAAGGGAGGCCAGGCGTTCACTAAACTCAGCATTTTCATCATCGGAGGAGCTGGTCAGCACAACGGTTTTGGGGGCAAAATAGGCTGATACTACCTCAGCTTCAGACACATCGTCGGAATGCATCAAATCCTCGTTGCGTCGCATTTCCAGCTGTACGGTGACCGGGAAAAGTAAATCCGTTGGATACAGAAGACTATTATTGTTATCCCGGAAGGTGAGATCAACCGTTGTGCTAGCTACTGCTGGGGGAACAATCCATTTTTGATTGGCCTCAATCAGATCCGATTCATTTTGGAGCGCCTCTGCTACTTCTGCTACAGTTAGGGGGCGTTGCGAACGCTTTTCTAACAGATCCACCGCTGTTTTCAGACAACTGAGGTCATACATGCGATGAATAATCTCCAATGATTCCTTTAAGGTGTCGATCAAGTCCTGATCATCGCTTTGACCATGGGCAGTTTTGATATTAGTGATCGCATCCGGCACATCCAAGGTTTCAGATTCGCTATGAACCGTTGATGGCTCGAATTGGGATTTAAGGTTACCTTCAGCCGCATCCGGCACATCCAAGGTTTCAGATTCGCTATGAACCTTTGATGGCTCGAATTGGGGTTTAAGGTTACCTTCAGCATCCAGCAGTGTTGCTTTCAAGATACTCAAAGAAGATTCACTATCATTGGGATTGGGATCAAGTAAGGCCCGTAACGCAATGCGATTTGCCCCTTCCAAGTTCTCCAGTTGCTCATAAATAGCATTCACCGCCCCAATGCTTTGCTGGGCTTGACTGGCTTCGGCATCAATACTATTTTTGAAATTAACCAGGGTTAGCGCCCATCGAGAGGTGAGAGTGTAGAAGGTTTCCTCAGTTCCGGTCTCGATAGTTTGACTATCGATGAAAGCCGCTAACCGTTCTAAGTCGCTATTTCTAATCTTAGTCAGGGATTCCAAAACCGGACGGACATCGATAGCAGTATTGCCACTCAAGAGTCCGGCCAGGGTTTGGTTAGCCACCGCTACTGCTGCTGGGGTAATTTCCATTACTGCTGCTGGGGTAATTTCCGTTACTGCTGCTGGGGTAATTTTCTTTTCCATGGTACTGGTTAAGGTACTCAGGGATGTGGTTTGATCTGTGAATACCACTAGATCGTCAGGGTTCTGTGCAGAAGAGGTATCTAGGGTAAAGCGATCCGGAATGTAGAGAGTTGCCCCGGACTCTAAGGCTAAAGTGGGATTTTGAAGAGCAATATCCCCTGCTGTGGTTTGATCGGTAATAATTTGACTATCATCGGCAGCAGCAATAGCAATCATTTGCTCAAAGCTATCCCCACTGGTGACAGTGTAGTTCAACAGCACGTCAGCCAGGATTACATCCTCCGTACCAAATAACCCACTCATATCGCTAACAGCAGCAGCAACCACAGCTAATTGACTATTGATCGTAGACACAGTCAGAATATCACTGATATTGCCCACCGCTTGTACCGTTTCCAACACCGTGCGATGAAGGTTGGTTTGTAGATGAAGCTGCTGAGTTAGGTAAGCAAGGGTGTTCTGTTGGGCCGGATCAGCAATGGTATACTCCAGGGCACCCACTTCAGCAACAATGCTGGATTTCAGCACATCGATGGCGCGAACATCAGTAGTGGCAATAAACTGGTTCAGGGCAATGTGATATAGACTATCCTGAGGCTGGATGGTGTAAAGGCTACTATCAGGCATTGTGATTGTGGAACCTGCCACCAGTAAATCCTGGCGTTGGGCATTGGCAAGAATCACCG
>NZ_CEYLVT010000197.1:5136-7447 GCF_982860115.1 Moorena sp. | reverse complement strand
GGGTAACGTAATTGTTGACGTGGGATGATTCTAGACCCTTGATCAGGACACCATTGGTTAAGGTTTCGGTGGTATTTAAATCTTTAGCAATGGTTTGTAGCAGGGTTTCGATCAGCTGGTCTTCCTCTAGGGCGAGTTGTGCGATCGCAATCGACTCGAAGGTATCCCCATCTTGAACGGTATAGCTTACGAAATTACCAGCGCTATTGTAAGCAATAATCTCACCAACCGCTAATAAATCCGCCGTTTTTGCATATTCCGTGACAATTTCGTTGACTTTGTCACTTTGAGTGCCGTAATCTTTGTTGAGCTTGGTTGCGATCTCATTTAAGCTGTTTTGCTTAACCCGAATACCGACAGGAATCTGAATATTTTGAGGACTGGTGAAAATACCACTAACTGCACTATTACTATCCCCTAAATCTCCAATATCACAGCCATACTGATTAGCAACGGATTCCAGGTTTTCAGTGTTACCAGCAACTGTATAGGTAAATTGCTGCAGATATTCCAACGTGACCAAATACTTATAGACATTATCCACAAAGCCCGTGAAGGCGGCACGCTGATCAGTCAACTCCTGCCACTCCTGCTGCTGCTCAGGGGTGGGAATCACCGATGTACTCACCCTAAACGTCAAGTTGGAGTCATGAACCTGATAGTAAATTTGTTGATAGGTGGCGCGGTCAGTTTTAATCTGATCCAGTACCTCAGTGAAAATATTCCCAGGAGTGGGAATATATTTAGATTGGTCTAACACCAACTCCAGAATCAAATTAGCGGTCTTCTCATCCTTGCTGGTGATCTGATAGCTTTCACCCACCGACGGCCATTGATTGATTCCGAAAATCGGGTCGAAATACCCTAATTTTTGGCTAATACCTTCTGCAAAGTCCCCATCACTTCCTAAACGATTGCCATAGATATCTTGCCAGCGAAAATCCAACGTAAAGGTATCTCCAATGCCGTAATAGGGATTGAGGGTATCCTTGAGAATTTCCGGTAATGCTTGGGATGCTGTGATGGCGGCGGTGCTTAAGGCATAAACAGGCAAGACTTTTTCATAGACCCATGTTGTCTTATCTGTTGTATTATCTGTTGTATTATCCTCATCATCTTCAATCGGTCCGATCGGTAGACGGTCTTGCTCGGTTTTAAAGTCAGCTGCTGTACTGGGCACCTGATAACTTAAAAGCTGATAGAGGTTTTGAATCTCATCGGTAGCAGTCTCATTGTTTTGAGCTTCAATGGCTGTACGGGTCAGTCTAAAACCAAGATTTCCCGCCGGAATCTTCAACACATTAGTTGTTTCACTACTGGTGGCAAAAATTTCGCTGACACCATCGAGTGTACTGTACTGGGAATGACCAGACGGAATATTAAGGCAGTTGTGATACCTAGCGGGAGTGCTGCTAAAGGTCATTAACAGAGTGACCTGAGCCGTGTCCCCATCAGCAAACAGAGAATCTGGTAAGCCCTTTTGCTCATTGTTTTGTGTATAGCTATAGTTGAGGTAATAGCCTTCACTATTTACAACAGTGCTTTCCTGTACCAGTGTTAGGAATGGTAGGAAGAAAGTTGGATCATTATCTGTCTCTAGTGTCACCGTACGATTATCCCCAGAATCTAGGGATAAATTCGTCTTCAGCATCAAGACTTCAGCACTGCCATCACGGGTCAGAACTTTCGAGTCACCACTGTCATCCAAATACAACAAGGTCAAGGTTGTAGGAGTTTCGTTTACTGTCAGAATATCTTGCAGCAATTGCCGACTAGCGGTTTCAATCCTTTCAATAGCGTATACCGTGGGCAAAAATCCACTCCCATCTGAGGTGGAGACTTGGCGGATTTCCAAGGTTAATTTAGTTGCCCAAGTATATCCCGCTTCAATCTCCGCAGTATCTAACGTTTCCCTATCTTGAACTTGCTGCTGATTGTATAAAAGGGTTAAGTTGTATAAAAGATTAAAGCTAATCTTATCAGACTTAGACTTGAGATAATCACATAACCCAGAAGGAAGTTCCCACAGCAGATTATTAGCGCCATTGATAGATTCATTCCAGTAAGTTTTTTGGCGAATAATGTATTGCTGGTTAGTGGGATTGTACAACTCCAGCAGTGTTGGAGGAGTTGTGGGCAAAATTCCACTGGTTGCTGCCTCATCAAGCTGCTTAATAAGCGTAATGGTGTTGTAGGGAGGATCACTATCCGGGAAAGGATAATTGAGTTCAGAGGTTAACGTTTGACTATCACTGTTCTGACTAGTTTGACTGTCAGTGGTCTGACTAGTTTGACTATCACTGGTCTGACT
>NZ_CEYLVT010000197.1:0-5036 GCF_982860115.1 Moorena sp. | reverse complement strand
TTTGACTATCACTGGTCTGACTAGTTTGACTGTCAGTGGTCTGACTAGTTTGACTGTCAGTGGTCTGACTAGTTTGACTGTTAGTGGTCTGACTTTGATCATCAATTAGTCGAATCCAAGTCAAAGTATCCGGTTGAAATAACCGGATTTCATTGGGGCTAATCGTTACCGTCTCACTATCCCCGTCTTTTGTGGGAGCAGTGCGCGTAACTGTAACAGTAAATTGTTGTCCTGTAGCAAGATAAGCAGCTTGTTGTCCATTAATAGTTGTAGTGTTATCTTCTGTAGTGTTATCTTCTGTAAAGGTGGGCATTCGCAATCCATGCAACAAGAATCGTGAGGTCATTCCCGCTAAGGATTCGAACGACTCACCACCATTTAACTTATTTAATAAAGTGTCTAGGGTAATCGTGCCATCAGCATTAACCCCCTCTTTTTTATCCCTGACATAATCGATCCCAAGCTGCACCGCAGAGCGAATAATTAAGGTGAAGTAGTCAATAAATAAAAGTTCAGCGATCGCTAACTCTGCGGATGCATCGTTGGTCGGTATTTGTCCCAGGACTTCTTCTGTGCTCTGGTTATGGTTATAGTTGGAGGATTGAAAATAAGTTTGAATCGCCTTGATTTGAGCGGGAGAATATTTCGGCCTATCAAAATAAACGGTATTGATAACAGTATCAGCACCATCCTTGAGTTCCATCTGAAGTTGAGGAAACATCGGGAAAAGGGTACCACTAATTTCCGTCTTATTATCGATGGGGCTGTCGGTGATCTCAAAGATAAAATTGGTAGACAAGAATCGAATCAGGGGTTCCCAAAACTCATCCGCCGGTTCTTCCTCTAAGTAGTTAACGAATAGGGTATAAACATCTTCTAACAATTCCAACGTTAAGACTTGATCATCAACATTAACAGCACTTGGGTCGATAGTTAAAGCATTACGCTCACTATCTGATAAATAGGCATAAATCACCCATTTGAATAGGGCTTTAACTAACTCATCAAAGTCCGTATCATTATTAGCATTGGTAGAAGTATCATCATCATTTAAGGGAATCGAGTTTTCCATAAACAATAACCCGATACCACTTACCCCTGTTTCGGTCTTAGTAAAGGACGGTTGAAAATAAATATCGAGGCTAAGCTTCTCGTCGGAGGGGTATAGCTTAATTCCCGTTGTGCCATCATCCCATCGCAATGACCGTCCACCAGATGTTTCAGTAGTGACATTTGTAGTAGTAGCATTTGTAACTGTTCCTGTGCTACTAATGGTCTGGGCTTTAGCAAAAGCAAAGGAGCGATTAGCCCTAGCATTTTTCTGCATTCGAGGGGGACGCACGGTTTGAGCACGGGCAGTAAATAATGACTCTGGGGGAGCTATGGCTCCCCCAGAGTCAGGAGCGAGTTGCCAGGGTGGTGTGCTATCTGAACCGAGGACAAATTGCTCCCGCACGGTTAATTTAAACTTAAATCTGATCCGGACAAAGCCAATCTTGACCGATGCTTTGACAGAAACCGTAGCCACCAGAGCCACCTGAATCGCTTTGTATACCTCCACCACAAACAGCACCGCAGCTTTAACCAGGACTTCTATATCAACCTTAATCACCTTAAAGTCCACGACACCATAGATGCGACCAACAATGGCTACACCACCCTGAATCTGGTAATAGGTGGCCTTTTTCTCATTAGTATCGGTGGGATTATAGGTAGCAAACACCCCTTGCAAAATCCCATGGATGGTAATGCTGAATTCGGCGCGCAGAGGACCTTTATTGATAATTTTCCCCAACCCGACCTGTAAGCCAATGCCAAATTCCAATACCGGGTCAAAGGTGCCACTAACAATGTCGGGAACACTGGTGGCTGTTTCTGCACTAAGTTTATTGAAATAGAAGCCCCCTAACCCTAAAAAGATGCCCACATTAACAGCAATGGATCTCGAAAAGTCACCACCCCAAGGGAAGCCCACATCGATACCAAAGTCCCCATTGGTATAGATTTCAATGGCAACCACTGGCAGGGTAATATGAACAGCACCAAAGTCGATATACCGCATGGTGTCCGGTAAAACCAGCTCACTGCGATAGACCCCGACAGTGTCACTAATGCGGCGATAGAGGATTTCAAATTCAAATCCAGCAAAACTCTGTACCGGGGGTCCCGACAAGCTAATGCGCAGCCCATAGATAAAGGGATCGTTGAAAATTACACTGATCTCAATGGAACCCAAAATCACAAATTGGGCACCAATTAACCACCCACTCTCTGCACTAAACTGTATTGGCTGACCTGAAAATTGAATTGGTTGAGTGGGGTCAGAACTGACGACTGAGGGTAAGGACTGTTGCAGAGCTGTGAGGGGATTTTGCCGCCGTTTAATAGGGGGAAGGGGTACCAAGGT
This sequence comes from Moorena sp., assembly GCF_982860115.1. Taxonomy (NCBI): domain Bacteria; kingdom Bacillati; phylum Cyanobacteriota; class Cyanophyceae; order Coleofasciculales; family Coleofasciculaceae; genus Moorena; species Moorena sp. The sequence continues at coordinate 2,629 of NZ_CEYLVT010000197.1, read as the reverse complement.
TTGGCGCATCACCGTGGTGAATTGCTCAATAGTACGAGCTTCCTGAACAATTTCTGGTGCAAAGGCAACCCGTTGTCCCAAAGCCAGGAACTTCAGCTCGAAGATCGGGGCTTTAGTGCTGGGCACTTGTGGGGGATTTTCATTGACTGGGTCCCACTGAACTCGCTTTTTGGGTTCTCCAGGAATACTTAAGTCTACTGCGATCGCTATTTTCTTATTGGATGCTGTTCTGGCATTATTTTGTTGGGTACTAACCTGAGATGACTTAGTCCCAAACTGGTAAGACAGCCCCACATTGGATACCTTAGCAATCAAGACATTCAAGGTAGCCTTGTAGGAAATGGTGATGGATTTATCGGTTAGGTCTATCTCCAGACTAAACTTATCTAGCGCTATCTCTTCTTTAGCAAATTCATCCCAGGGTGGATCGAGTTCAAAGTCAATAATGCTGGAGTCATAGACGCTGACAATATAGGCAATCAGGTCACCAATGGTGGGATTCTTTCCACTGACCAAACTAACGCTAAACCGCAACAGTTTACGATTATTGATATCGGTGTAGACTGCGCTCAACAACAGGGTACTGATTTGGAGTTGGAAAATTAACTCACCGGTACGATTTGCCAGGGCTTGGGATGAACGACCAGAGCTAGAGGTGCTACTGGTTTGGCTAAAGGTATAGATAACCGAGAGTTGTAAGGTATCGAAAAAGGGAATCGAGGCTTTGACCGTTCCTGCGATCGCGCCTTTTAGGGTCGTAGAGGTTCCCCCGGATCTATTACTGGAGGTTTTGGAAATTTCAATCCCTGCTTGGATTTGCAGGGTTTCTTCCCCTGGCACTAAGGCAATGCCAGTATCCCAATCCATGGATCCGGTGAAGGTATAGCGGGATTCGACGATTTGGGTACTATTGTCTTGATAGCGGGTTTGTTGTAGCGCAAATGCCAGGGAAACTACTAAATCCCGCAACCCATACTCATCGAGTTTATCCTGGGAAAATCCAAAGGCTTTGATAACTTCGGTAATGCTGATATTTTCAGCAGTGGCAGAAAATGCCCACTGACTGGCAATTATGCCACTCTGTGACGAAAATTGATGGGCGACCTTAACCGCAAATTCGCCCCCAAATAACTCAAACAGCCCCTCAAATGACAGTTTTCGCTGCTGGGAGAGGGATTCTGCCGTATTCTGTTGAGTGCCATTGGTTGAGCCAGAAGATTTGACCGACGACACTGACAGAGCAAGCTGTTTGATCGATAAGGTTGGCCCCGAATCGAGGGTAATCGACCAGGCATTTTCAATAGCAGCCTCAAAAGAAAATGCCCCTTTATCCGGTCGCAATTCCACCGCCATTTTAGTAATGGCTAAGTTCTGAATCGAGTCTGGTGCATCTAATTCTGGAATTAATTCTTCCAAAAGCGCCACGACATAAAGTCGCTGTCCAGCAATCATACCGCCCTGATAAACCGTTACGTTGCGGTCTTCAATTTTCTCCAGGATCAAATTGACGGTTTCACCAGCAACGGTTAGCTCGGAGATCATACCAAAGCTAACACTCGTTGTTCTTTGCACTATTGCAGTCATCGCTCGATTCAGAAAAGATTACTAGGCAAAAATGGAATTATCGGAAATCAGCGGTCAGTGGTCAGTGGTCAGCCGTCAGCCGTGAGCTAAAAGCTCACGCTACGCGAACAGCCGTGAGCCGTGAGCTAAAAGCTCACGCTACGCGAACAGCCCTCAGCTTATTTTATTTAAAAGCCAAGTGGCACAGGCTTCGACGCTGTGAAGCATTAGCTGATAGCTGATCGCTGATCGCTGATCGCTGATCGCTATTCTTCATTACTGATTTTGAAATAGATCCCCCTTAATTTGAGGTCTAATCCCTCAATTAATTGACCTGCATCATCTTGCCATTCTGCTGATAGTCCAACAGTGTAAGCTGTCTTGTCTTGGGCTACCTTTCCATTCTCAGTGGCGGCACCAGGTATTCTGACATGAAATTCATCCACATATAAACCAGCTTCTAAAACGAGATTAGCAGCCTGCTCTAATACATCTATATCGGGCAATAAAGTCGGATTGATCGATCCTTTTTCCACTATCCTACCATCAATCTCAGTATCTTCGGTCAATATAAAATTATTCTCATTATCATCGGGATCTAGAGCGACACCTAGAGTACCCATAATATTAATAAGAGAGGTACCAACCGTACCAAGGTAGACTCTCTCCCCTGCCGGAAGTTCAACTTCAATTCCCTTTTCTTTAATCTCATCAATTGCATTTTTAGGTTCTAGGGAAATTGTCTTCCCAGCCAGTTCTAGAGAAACACCAAAAAATACTTTAGTTTTAGTTTCAGTATCTGACATTTTTTTGCTCCTTATTCAAAAATAGTTAGTTTCAACAACTATCAATTTACAACAATTAACTTAGACATTTTGCTTTTCATTATATATCATATATCCAATAAAAAGTAAACCTAAAATTTATTTTTTTATTGGGCAATAAAACTCCGGATATCTTTCCCATCTTGCCTCTTGCCTTGGGTGCATCTCATTTTTGCTCTTTGACACGGTGGTGCGTTACGGGGCGGGCTATCCAAAGCCTGGCTACGAGGCGGAAAATGAGG
>NZ_CEYLVT010000196.1:0-14124 GCF_982860115.1 Moorena sp. | reverse complement strand
CCATGACGATGTTACCTAACACCTAACCCCTAAAACCTAACCCCTGTAAGATTTTTAATTAGCTTGTCACCCCATGAGAATAATTTTAGTCTTGTAGCCCAAGAGTAATCTTGGGCTTTATTTTATGGTTTTTATCAGCTCCACTAGTTTTGTGGACATAACTGTTTTAGTTTATTCACTAAATTAGAGAGAGGTTAATTATCAAACTACTGTTCAAGGTAAGTTATAGGTGAATTCTGAGCTATTACTAGGTTTAGCAGCAGGTAACTAAATCTAATTGTGTGACAAAACTGTTTTTGCTTTAGCTTCAATAAGCTCTCAAAATACTACACAGACGAAATTATTTTTAATAGGATAAAAACAGGAATCAACAAATTACTCATTGATTCCTGGTCAACGACACACATAAATTAGTGGAGTAAAACTAAAATGGCTAACATCAAAATTGATGATATTAAGCCTACTGGTGCTCAATTGTTTGCGGATTCTGAAAGTTTCATCAACGATCTCCAAGACAACGAACTTACAGTAGCAGGGGGTTTTTATGCAGGAGATTCAGTTGAACCTGTTATTATTATCGTCATTCCACCAGATCCTTGTTGAGCCGATAGCTTAAGGTGATCACAGGGAGTAGTCAGGTAAGCTATTAGCTATCAGCTATCAGCTATCAGCTATCAGCTATCAGCCTATGGGCTACAGGCACGCTACTTGAGGTGCTATCAGCTATCAGCTATTCGCGTAGCCTGGCCAAGGGCTGACGGCTGACGGCTGAATGCTTACCGACTTTTTACCTAAGCAAATTTGCTCTAATTACCTATAACTTTATGACAAAAAAAGTTTACTTAGGACATTAATAAATTAGGCAAAAACTCAACAAACTCAAGTAATCCAAGTATGATTATAATAGAGATAAAAAATTATCATAATTAATTTTTGTTCCCTGCTCACTGCTCCAATGCCTTGGAGGCGATCGCAAACTACTCTGGAATTCTGGATGCTGGGTTTGAGGTAATCCCCGTAGAAGCTCGCGAACTGGATACGATCAGAGCCGAGGAAGTTCTTTTATTAATTTAATTACAAGATGGCAAATGTTTACTGGAGCCACATAGGACGAAAGTGCCTTAGCCAATTGAAAAGTGCTACAACCTAATCTTAGTCTCTTAGTCCAAGAGTAGTCTTGGGCTTTTTTTTATGGTTTTTCTCAGCTCCAATAGTTTTGTGGACATAAGTGTTTTAGTTGCTTCGGTAAATTAGCGAGAGGTTAACTATAAGAGGTTACTTGTGAGCTATTAGTAGGTTTAGCAGTAGGTAACTACATCTAATTTAATGACAAAAGTGTTTTTAATTTAGCATCAATAAACTGGATAAAAAGTAGAAAATTTCAATTGATATAACTAGGATAAAAAGCAGAAATCAAACATGGCTAATTGATTTCTAATCAACCACAATCGTTTATTGGAGTAAAGTTAAAATGGCAAAGATCAAAGTTAAGGACATCAAAGTAACTGGCGCTGACTTGTTCGACGATTCTGAAAGTTTTATGAACGAACTGAGTAATGATGAACTTGAGCAGGCGATGGGAGGACTTATAGTTCGAGTAGATTCAATCCAACACAGCTGTAATTGCTATCCCACTATTGGAGGCACTAAAACTGGAGGCACTAAAACTAGCATTTTCCAAACCTACCCATGTAGCCCTGTAATCCTGTAAACTCTTTTGACCAAATACCTTCACTGCTGAATCTTAAATTTAGGAGTGAAGGTTTGAGCAATCAAATGAGTAAAACTATTGTCCAACGTTCTGATCAGGGAGTCAGTCGATGTCTAAGTATACCCTTCCCCCTCTCAAGGAAGATTCTACAGTCACCTCAGCTTTAGAGCCAGAGTTATCCCAGGGGAAATTTCAGGATAAAAAACCACAATACCCTTCAGTGCTGCGTCCCAAATTAGCCTGTAAGGTTAATTGCTATCAAGATAAGCTGATTTTTTCTCAGGATGGTCGGGATTTCGCGTTTCAGGTTAACAGTCAATCAGGAAAAATCTTAAAAAAGTTCGTCTCTCTGATGGATGGGACTAAGACTCTGACTGAACTCCAACAAATTTTCTCGGCTAATAACTCTGAGCTGATCAATACTATTGTGCGTCACCTGGACGAAAACAACTTGCTGGATGACGTTGCTCCGGTTAGGGTTAATTCAGGCATCGACACTGTGCTGGAATTGGAAGATTTGACCACTGAATTGCTCAATCAGCAGGTTGATGAAAATCTGTTCCTGAAATCCATCAAATCACCAACATCCCAACTGCCAATCAACGTTGTTTATGGTTTTGTAATAGAGCATTACCACTTTATTTCTCAACAGTGCTGTTTTGATGCTCCTGGACTTAGCTTCCAAAGCTCTACAAAGGTTCGACAATTGCTCAATGAACGCTACACTCAAGAATACCGCCAAGACCAGGAACTGGTAATGGCAGCACTTAATGCTATTGGCATTAGCGGTGAGCAACTCGCGGACACCATGCCACTCCCAGAAACCATGGGGATGTGCAATGCGTTGACCTATTGGGCCAACTTTGAGCCACTCTTTTTCTTGAGTACTCTGGGATTTTTGGCAGGTCAGACCCGTAAGAATTTTGAATTTTATAGTAAAGCCTGTGAGCGTGTTGAACTAGATTCTGGCTTTATCAATCCGATTAGACAACTGGCAAACAGCAAGCTAAAACTCGAACCAGAAAACCTAAGCCGTCGCATCTTTCAAGAAATTCCTCACATTGATCCGCAAACAAAGCAGCGATTTAGAAGACAAACTTACCTCTTTGTTGAAATCTACAACAATTTCTACACAGCTATCTGGAATCATTACTCGTCTGCCAGTCATTTACTGCGGCGAGTTTCAGCAATTTAACTCCCTACTCCCTACTCCCTTTACAATATGTCATTAACAAAGGTTTTATTCCAACAACCACTGTTCAAAAATCGGGTATTTTTTGAATTCAAGGACACTGAAGTTGAAATTCATTATCGCGGTCAAGGATGCGCGATCGCAGTTGAGCCGGAATACCAGAACGAAACTGTCCAACTGCTAAGGCTCTTGCAAGCGGGGGGTATGTCCCCAGAGCAATTGGGTCTGGCCTGTCCAGGAATTAAAGAGGATATTCCCGAACTCCTCGCTGAGCTGGATCGCCGGGGTCTACTGATAGAAACCCATCAGGAAGTGGAATCTCGTGGGGTGAGTGGGCAGCAGTTCTATCGAGAGTTGTGCCGATTTCTTAACCGCATGAAGGGGCAATTTCCTCCTTCTCCTTTCTCAGAAAAGATGGCTGATGGGACGATTACCAGAAACCAGTTGATTGGTTATGCTTTGGAATCTTATCACGTTACCCATCTGTGTCCTAGACTCTTAGCGCCATCCTTAGCCAATTATGAATCCCCTGGAACTCAAAAACTTCTCCAGGAATTCTTTGTGTCTGAGTTGCACCATGACCGTTTGATTGAGAATTCCTTGAAGAGTGTGGGCATCGAAGCTGAGCAACTGCAACGGATGCAGCCCCTACCCATGACTTTCGCCGTCTGTTCCACCCTGGCCGTTTTTGCCAAGCAGCATCCCCTGAGCTTTAAGGCTGCACTGTTGTTGTTTGAGGAAGATGACAAGGTATTCCACGAGTTGTTTAAGCAGCAGTCCCAAGCCTTAGAGTTACCACCGGAATTTTATAAACCCATCCTGCTCCATGCCGGTATCAATGAAGAAGGGGCACATGACCAAATCACTTCGATACTGCTGGCAGAAGTGGCTTATGTGTCACCGGAAGAACAAGTAGTGGTTAAAAAGAATCTGGGCATTCTGCTGGAGTGTATGGTTCGGCGGACTCACGAAATTCTGGATTACTATGGTAACCCGAATAATATCATCCCTCGTTGTTTTACTTGAAAGGGAAATTTTCTATTGAATGGGAAGTATGAAGATAGTTATAAGTGTTGAGATATAAGTAGTTGAGCCTCACGCCTAAAATCATTCAATCATTTTAGTCTTTTAGTCCAAGAGTAGTCTTGGGCTTTTTTTTATGGTTTTTCTGAGTTCCAATAGTTTTGTGGACATAAGTGTTTTAGTTGCTTCGGTAAATTAGCGAGAGGTTAAGTATAAGAGGTTAATTGTGAGCTATGAATAGGTTGAGCAGTAGGTAACTACATCTAATTTAATGACAAAAGTGTTTTTGCTTTAGCATCAATAAATCATAAAACAACTAAACAAACTCAATTAATCCAACTATGATGACAACAGAGTCAACAACAGACATTCATTAGGGTCGGTTCAACAAGACGCTAACTATATTTTAGTATCTTTATTCAACTAATCAAAAATTAAACCTTTTTAAAAAAACTTTATAAGTAAATAACCACGTCGAGAGATTTATTCCATGCCAGTAATAGGGTCAGAACTATCACCAATCGCGACTATAGCCATTAACGCCACATTTTTATCAGAGCGGATCAATAACCCTTGTTACCAGAATGTTATTCCCCAAAAACTCGATCATGATCTGATTGAAGAACGCCTCAATACCTGGTCTAAACTCCTGGGAGGAGAACAACAATTTAAACAGCGCCTTCAGTGGGATGGATTAGACTTAACTACAGTCCGTAACTTACTAGAAACAGCAGAGTTTAGAGAAGATTACACCTTACCAACCTGGGCAGAAACCCTCAAAGAATTAATTGAAAATAGCAGCGCTTCATGGCTAACTTTAGAAGGGGAAGATAACTCTCCACTTGACTCCCAAAATCCCTTACCGTTTGAAGACTTTTATTTACCCTTTATCCGAGTAGGGCGCAGTAAATTATCTACTGGATTATCAGCAAACAGTCCAGAAACGTTGTTGAGCCAAGAAGCCTTCGCAGCCCTAGAAAGGAGCTTGCTGCAACAACTGGTTAATTTAGGAACAGAAACCTTACTATTTGAATTTAACACATTCCGGAAAACTCACCCTCCTACCAACCAAACGACTCCCCAAGAAAGTCGAATTAGTTATAATACTTTTTTAAAAAATCTTCTCAAAGATGGGGGTTTAGCATTTTTCAATCGCTACCCAGTCTTAGGTCGGCTGATAGCTAAAAACCTTGATTTATGGGTAGAATATACTACTGAATTCATCCAACGTCTACAACAAGATTTTTCGGCAATTGAACGTACCTTTTCTGATCAGGTAAGTATAGGAAACGTCCAAACAATTGAGACTTCCCTCTCCAATCCCCACCATGGTAGACGCTCGGTTTTAGCTCTTACCTTCTCTTCCGGAATTAAAGTGGTGTATAAGCCCAAAGACTTGGGTTTAGATCTTGCTTTCAATCAGTTACTATACTGGTGCAACCATCAGGAAACATCCTTAACCTTCAAATTAACTAAGATTCTCAATCGCCAGGGATATGGATGGGTTGAATTTATTGAGCAGCAACCTTGTGAAAATCAAGCCGCAGTTCAACGCTTCTATCACAGAGCAGGAATGTTATTATCACTGCTCCATCTATTAGGAGCAAGTAGTTGTGATCATCAAAATGTAGTTGCTAATGGTGAATATCCGATTCTGATCGATGGTGACCTGTTGATGCATCCTGTAGAGCACAGCGTGACGGAATCGGAAGACTGGTTTAAGTATTCAGTGCTGAATACAGGCTTTTTACCTGGTTGGGAAGGTGATATCTACTCGGCAAATCCTCAAGATTCCAGCGTCCTAGGTAATATTTGGCCCAAGCAAATAAATTCCTCTCGGGATTGGAAATTTATTAACACAGATGGGATGCACTTAGCTCCCAACACGGTGATTATTCCTGCCGGGACTAATGTGGTAATTCTAGACGGTAAAACTGTCTCACCTAAGAACTATGTTGAGGAAATCGTCACTGGCTTTGAGGAGATATATAACCTCTTAACTAAAAATCGGGAAATGCTCCTAGGGGCAGAAAGTCCTATCTGTGCCTTACAATGTTTAAAGTCTCGATTTAGTCTGCGCCCAACCCTCACCTATGGTATGGTCTCGAAACGCAGCCTCAGTCCTCAATATTTGCGTAATGGCGCGGACTATAGCATTCTGATCGATTTTCTGAGCCGTCACTACTTAATGGGTGAAGAAACCTTAGACTTTAAAAAACTATTAGCAGCAGAAACGAAGTCTTTACAACAGCTAGATATTCCCTATTTCACAGTATCTTGTAATAGTACTGCTCTAGAGTTAGGATCAGCTCAACCAATCAAGCACTTCTTTAAAACATCCAGTTACCAACGGTTAATTGCTAAAATCACAAGTCTTGATGACAAGGATTTAGCCAGGCAAATTAAATTGATTCGGGCGAGTTTTTATGCTAAGTATGCCCATTTGAATAAGAACAGTGCTGCTTTACAAGGAAGTTTATCCCAATTCTCGTCATTGAATCCTGACGAATTACTGGACGAAGCTATAGCAATTGGCAATAGTCTTGTTGCCAGTGCAATTCATACTGGTGACGGCTGCAACTGGATTGATTTAGATTATATCTCCAAGGCGCACCGCTATCAACTTGGGCGATTGGATGATTCCTTATTTACGGGGCGAGCTGGAGTTAGCCTATTCCTAGCAGCTCTAGCAAAAATTACTGGTGAGCAAAAATTTAAAGAGGTGGCTTTAGCAGCTTTATCCCCTTTACGTCAGTCTCTTAAGAAAGCACAAGCCGACCGAAGCTTGTTGCAGTTAAGACTTGATGGAATCAAATTAGGTGGTATCCTCGGTTTAATGGGGCTAGGTGGGATCATTTACAGTTTGGTTAAAATTAGTCAGTTTCTCCAAGAGCCAGCCCTTCTCGAAGATGCCCAGCAAGCTGCAAAACTAATTACAGCAGATGTAATCGCTGCCGATAAAATGCTGGATATTATTTTTGGAGTAGCGGGGGCAATTATGGGCTTATTAACTCTCTATCAACAGACAGGTGAGAAAGTCCTATTAGACACAGCAGTATCCTGTGGCAATCATCTCCTATCACAGCGAACTGATACCGCCCCTAGAGCCTGGAAGACAATCAGTAAAACCCCATTAACTGGATTTTCTCACGGTGCAGCAGGTAATTCCTTCTCTTTACTACATCTATATGCTGCCACAGCAGACAAAGTTTATTTGGAAGCAGCGAAAGAAGGAATCGAATATGAAACCAGTGTCTTTGACACATCAGTCCGAAACTGGCCATATTTCCTTTCATTGGAACAAACAAATCAAATTAATTTCTGGCATGCCTGGTGTCACGGCAGCGTGGGGATTGGATTAGCCCGTTTAGGCAGTTCAACGATTCTACAGACAGAGGAAATTTACTCTGACATTGAGGTAGCTTTGGACACCACCAAGAAGTATGCAATATCTAATATAGATGTAGACCATCTCTGCTGCGGGAGTTTGGGCAGAAATGAACTGTTTGTCGTCGCATTCCAAAAACTTGGCAAGCAGGAATGGCTAAACACAGCTAGGGCACAGGCTGCATCGGTAGTTAACAGGGCAAAACAAAATGGAGCATATGCTTTGTTCCCTCATTTGCCTAACTCCGTTTTCAGTCCTAGTTTTTTCAAGGGAAGCGCAGGTGTAGGTTATCAATTGTTGCGTTTAGCCTCTCCAGAATCCTTACCTTCTGTGCTGATTTGGGAGTAAAATGAACTTTTTCGGTGGGGTTGATGTCACCAAGACCCAACTTCTCCATACTGTGTTGGCTTTCGCCATTACTCTACCCTACCTAAGCCAAAATCACAATTTCATAAACTGAACGATATTAATACATAAGTTTACTTTGTAAATCAGCGTCAGAATCTTCTGGCGCTGATTGTTCTTTATTTGCATAAGCTCGACGTTGTCCAGTCAACTACTGTAAATCAAATGATTAGGCAAAATTTCCAGTATTGAGTAGGTAAATTTTACTAGTTTGCTTGGTTTAAGTGACATAATTGTTTTAGTTATAGCGGAATTAAATAGTGATTTAAATGTTATTTAATCCTGAATTATTCTTTTCGTCAATAATATCGACTGTGTTTTTAACAAAAAAACTAGAATAAAGTGTATTTTTTATGTCATATTTATCTATGATTTTTTTATAAAAAAAATACCAAAAATGGATAGTATTCAACTATAAATTAAGCATCAATAGCTTAATTTATAATCAACACCAATCACACAAATTTATTGGAGTTAAACTCAAATGGCTAATATTAAGGTGCATGAACTCTCTTCTCTTAACCTATCTGGTGCTGAGTTGTTTAACGATTCAGAAAGCTTTATGACGGAGCTGAGCGATGAAAGTGAGCAAATGGCTATCCTAGGAGGTTGTTGGCGTTTTACTTTCCAACCTTGCGGATGCACCCTAGGAAATACTGTTAATATATGCCAGCAAGGGACTGTTAATATATGCAATCAAGGGACTTTGATAGTATGCAATCAGACCTTTTAAGCTTAAGCATTCAACAACAATTTCATGATGTAAAATATTTCAACCTTGGTTTCTGAGTGCTATTAGTTAGTATCTCTCTAGCTAAGGTACAAAAGTCATATTTTACACCACCTACTGCAGGTGTAATTACACTTGCAGTAGGTAGGTTTAATACCTGAAGGGTAAGGAGATTAGAACTCAAGCAGATTATTTTAATCCAAATTATTAACAATCTCAACTTTCCCAATCTCTTCCTTCAACCACCCACTAAACAAATCAGACAGAATCTCAGACGGCAACTTCCCATCCAATTCCGATTTAACAATCTCCTCCACCAAAATCAGATGCACTCCCTTAGAACTCACAATCGGCTTAAGTAACTGTGGCGGCTCAGCAGCAAAGACAGCAGCAGAAATTTCTGGCTTAAACTCCTGACGATTAACGATTCCCCGATATCCTCCAGAGCGGCGTAACTCAGTATCCTAGATGTATTCGTGAGCAATCTCATAGAAACTTGTTTCCCCTTCATCGAACTGATAAAAAATAATTTTAGTCTTTTAGTCCAAGAGTAGTCTTGGACTATTTTTTATGGTTTTTCTCAGCTTCACTAGTTTTGTGGACATAAGTGTTTTAGTTGATTCGCTAAATTAGCGAGAGGTTAAGTGTAAGAGGTTAATTGTGAGCTATGAATAGGTTTAGCGGAAGGTAATGGCATCTAATTTAGTGACAAAATTGTTTTTGCTTTAGCATTAATAAGCTGTCAAAATAGTAGACAGATTAAATTGAATTTAAATAGGATTAAAACAGGAATAAATTACTAATTTATTCCTGGTAAAGAACACAGATTCATTAGTGGATAAAAAACAAAATGGCTAATATTAATATCAAGGATCTTTCAGCTCTTAATCTGACTGGCGCTGAGTTGTTTAACGATTCAGAAAGCTTTATGACGGAGCTGAGCGATGAAAGTGAGCAAATGGAAGGAATTCATGGTGGTAGTAACGATAGCATTATTTGCGGTTTTCCTACTTGTAAAGTGGTTTCATGCCTAGGGGAATCCATAGTAGCAGCAATTGTTTAAAGCAATTGCTAATAAGTGACGGGGTGACAAACAGCCTTAAAAACCTTACTGGGTGTGGGGTGACCGGGTGTAGGGTGTCGGGAAAGATCAGGAGCTTGAAACGTTGGTAGCGATGCAGAGCGGTCTTGGGGAGGCAGTGCGGTCTTGGGGGTTCCCCCCATGAGCAACTGCCGTGGTTTCCCCCACTCGCTATTGCATCAAGAAGGGAAGGTTGAATCAGGTTGGGGACGGAAGGTTTTTGCTGGGGTCACTCTAAATTCCCTTCTATTTTCCCCACACCCCACCCCCAAAACCCCACACCCTGTCTACTTTTTAGCCTTGTTGTCACCCCCTCAGGTATTTCAGCCTATTAATTTGCTTAAAGATGAGCTTTTGGCTCAAAATTACATAACCTATATCGAACAAGGTCTTGAGATACTTGTTTCGGTCAGTCGCTGTCCCTTTGGCTGAAGACTTAAGCACCAAGTCCATAGGTAGGGTGGGCAGCAAATTTGCTCATCTCACTGATAGAGTTTTATACCAAATCCGGTTTAATTAAGACTATATTCAAAACAATCAAAGTCCTTGCTTATAATTGATTTGATGATTTAGGTAAATAACCTATAATATAATAACCGGATTTGGTATTTATTATTTATTCATCTGCGTAAGTCCTGAGCTTTTAACTCAAAAGAATTAGAGCAATAAATTTATAATAATAACCTAAGCAACTTGACCACTTAATTCAAAGTGCGTAACAACTTCAACTTCCCCAATCTCTCCCTTCAACCACCCACTAAACAAATCAGACACAATCTCAGACCGCAACTTATCATCCAATTCCGATTTAACAATCTCCTCCACCAAAATCAGATGCACTCCCTGAGAACTCACAATCGGCTTAAGCAAGGCGGCTCAGCAGCAAAAACAGCAGCAGAAATTTCTGACTTAAACTCGTGACGCTTAACAATTTCCCGATATCCTCCAGAGCGGCGTAACTCAGTATCATTGATGTATTCGTGAGTAATTTCATAGAAACTTGTCTCCCAATACGGTTCGGTTAAGCTCTAAGCAGTACTGATTATATAGAATGTTCGTGTTTCAATTTTGGCTCCAGTTCCTTTATGTATTGGTTTCTTGGAAGGAAATTTAGCTCTAGTTTTTTTAACGACTCGCGGATTACTTCTTCCTTCGCGCTCTGGAATCTGCTCGTCATAGATTTCTGTCATTAGCCAGGTTAAAAAAAAGGGACTTCTTCTGGCTCAAGACGTTGAAATTTAGGAACGGCACGACGCACAACATTAAGCGTTCCAGTAAAACTTAATCGTAAAGGGGAGATTTGAGCCCGTTCGGCAACTTGATACATTAGGGAACGTACAGCCCAATGACCAAGAAGCCAACCGTAAATTTCTTGAACTACCTCACGAGGGTTTAGGGAGCGAATTGGAGTTTTGCGGCCATTAAGGTGGACTTTTAGTTCATCAATAGTATTTTCTACTTCCCAACGTTGATGATATTCAATCGCCAGTAATAAAGCGGGGAATAAAGCAATATCTGTCAAACTAGTAATAAGGCGATAAATTTCTGGCTCTCCATCAGTATCAATGGTATATTCAATGACTCGTACTAGGATTTTTGTACCACCCTTTTTCTTGGATTTACGATCAGGGGTAATCCACGATAGGTAAGAGCCATCTGCCAAAACTTTCTCTACCTTGAATTTGGCATTTTTTGGCACTCGTCCTAAGTAATCACATTTTTGATCAAGGGTTGCTCTTACCATTCCATAAGAATGTAGTCCTCTATCCCACATCAACAACATTCCTGCCATGACTGACCGTAGTAATTTTTTTGCTCTAACTCGCTCACCCATACGGTATGGACACATTAACGCATCAACGATTAAATGCGTTCCGGCTTCAATTAGTAGCACTAAGCGGACTTTGGGGAAAGCTGTTTGAGTACCAGGACGACTACCAGGATATCCAAACACCCTTGCGTTTGTCTGGGTATCTGGTACATCGAATAATGTGCCATCTATCGCCATTATTCGCAGTCCTCCAAGAAAAGCTCCTGGTGTGTCAACTGTTGCGTGCATGACTTACTACTGAATGGAAAAGACGACTCATTACCTGACACCCTATTCTTTGTCGTGCTTCAGTAATTGAGGATTTACAAGGTACTCGCCAATACTTCCCCACTCTCACCCAACCTTCGCTCAAACCATCAACTAGATTTTTCAGTACTGTTCTCATCGAAGCTTTTGACCATAAACTCATGGCAATGATTAAACAGACAACCAAATGTGAAGGTAAAGCTCGCCTGCGCTCTTCTTTGACTTTTGTATCCGCAATCGCCTGCTCTATTGCTGATGATGGAATCGCTACTTCTAAAGCTTTGAGTACTGTACCTGATTCAATCTTCGGTACAACCAAGGAAAATTCTTTGAGTTGCATTTTGCCCTTCGCACCTTGAACACAATTACCAGTTTACATGCTTTTCAAGCTTAACCGAACCGTATTGACTTGTCTCCCCTTCATCAAACTGATAGAAAATAATCTTAGTCTTTTAGTCCAAGAGTAGTCTTGGGCTATTTTTTATGGTTTTTCTCAGCTTCACTAGTTTTGTGGACATAAGTGTTTTAGTTGCTTCGGTAAATTAGCGAGAGGTTAACTATAAGAGGTTACTTGTGAGCTATTAGTAGGTTTAGCAGTAGGTAACTACATCTAATTTAATGACAAAAGTGTTTTTGCTTTAGCATTAATAAAATTTCAAAATCCTAGACACACGAAATTAATGTGAATAGGATTAAAACTAGGAATTAAAAATAACTAATTGATTCTTATACAAACATTTATTTTTGGATAAAAATACCATGGCTAATATTGGAATTTCCGACCTACATCCGGTTGGTGTCAACCTCTTCGATGATTCTGAAAGCTTTATGATGGATTTATCTGATGATCAACTAGATGTGACAGGTGGCGCGACTCCAGCAGTGGCTATATTAGTGGTTACACTACTGACACCTCGAGATGCTCATTAATCAAGGTATTAACTTTTTTAACCTACATTCCGCATCCTAAAATTGCTCCCTAGCGGAAATCTTAGTTTTTTAGTCCAAGAGTAATCTTGGGCTATTTTTTATGGTTTTTTTCAGCTTCACTAGTTTTGTGGACATAAGTGTTTTAGTTGCTTCGGTAAATTATAGAAACGCTAACTATCACAAGACTGGTCAAGGTAATGTATAGGTTAATTATGAGCTATTACTAGGTTTATCAGCAGATAAATACCTCTAAGTTAGTGACAAAACTGTTTTGGCTTTAGCATCAATAATCTCTAAAAATACTAGACAGATTAAATTTAATTTAAATAGGATTAAAACAGGAATCACAAATTACTAATTGATTCCTTTTAACGAACACAGATTAATTAGTGGAGAAAAATCTACATGGCTAATATTAATATCAAGGATCTTTCAGATCTTAATCTGACTGGTGCTGAGTTGTTTAACGATTCAGAAAGCTTTATGACGGAACTGAATGAAGAGGGTGAGGAAATGGGAGCAATCCACGGTGGTGATTTATGGTGCGCACTTCCCACTTGTTTGGATACTGGATTGGCATGCGCAGGGTGTTCTTGTGATATAATAATCCACTTCGCGTAGGACTTACGCACTAACTCCATAGGTAGGGTGGGCAGATTCGCTGCCCACCTCACTGATAGCGTTTTATTTAGTCATCTGCGTAAGTCCTGAGGTTTTAACTCAAAACAATTAGAGCGATAAATTTATAATAATAACCTAAGCAACTTCACCACTTAATTGAAAGTGCTTAACAATCTCAACTTCCCCAATCTCTCCCTTCAACCATCCACTAAACAAATCAGACATAATCTCAGAACGCAACTTATCATCCAATTCCGATTTAAGAATCTCCTCCACCAAAATCAGATGCACTCCCTGAGAACTCACAATCGGCTTAAGCAACTGTGGCGGCTCAGCAGCAAAGACAGCAGCAGAAATTTCCGGCTTAAACTCCTGACGCTTAACAATTCCCCGATATCCTCCAGAGCGCCGTAACTCAGTATCATTGATATATTCGTGAGCAATCTCATAGAAACTTGTCTCCCCTTCATCCAGGGCATAAAACAGTTCCATGGCTAGGTCTTTATCATCTAAAACCACTTCGTAAATAACGGCAGCCGCATAATCCAGCTGATGTTCAAAGAAATAGGGTTCAACTTTATCCGCAAACAGATGTTGAACTACCTTACCAGCAATCAAATTAGTATACACTATCTCTTCAAAATCATCTAAAGACATACTGTGTTGTTGCAGCCATGCCCAAGTGTCCTCGGAATTCTCAAGTTTGTTCATTAAACGGAATTGGTCGGCTGCCTTTTGAAGGTCTTCAATCTCTACACCAATGCCAGCACTTTCGGCAGTAGCGGCAATAATCTTGCGGGTAACAATCCCTTCAATAATATCAGGAATTTGGCAGGTTAGTTTAACTTGGTGAAGAATATCGTTAGTGGTAATCGTAATAGCTGGTAACATGATTATTTATTGGTAGTTGGTAGGGAATCGGGAATCGGGAATCGGGAATCGGGAATCGGGAATCGGGAATCGGGA
>NZ_CEYLVT010000195.1:0-14145 GCF_982860115.1 Moorena sp. | reverse complement strand
AGACATCGTAGCTTTTGTTACAAATAATTTATAAAAATGAATATTATGCATCAAAATTTTGCATTGAATACATTTTTGATTTGATAATTAGGCTTTGGTTGGAGAACGCTTAAATTGGAGTCCGATATTCGGGTCGGAAAATCAGCTGTTCGTCGGATCAGTCTCCTCTCCTATCGAGAATAGTAGTCAAATGCACTTAATTTGGTGCAGTTAATTTTTTATTGCCGTGAGGCAACGATTAAACAATGCTGAACATTTTAGAACAAGCCAGTCTTGCTGGACAGCAGGAAAATTTTTCATTACTAACTCACCATCTTCAGCAGTTGTCCTTAGGGAAAAATGGTCAGACACAGCAGCGGTTAAATGATGAAGAATTTAACCTAGCCTTGAGTCTGGGATTACAAGTGCTCAAGAGTGGGGATTTTCACGAAAAATGGGATTTAGTAAAGGTGCTACCAAAACTGGGGAAAGCTGTTATTGCTCCGGTGATCAGCATCCTAGAAGATGAAGCACTAGATTTGGAAGTCCGTTGGTTTGCTGGTCGAATCTTAGGTCAGTTTGATGACCCGGCAGTGGTGATGGTGCTAGTCAAATTGCTGAAGGATGGTGAGGATGAAGAGTTAGCCTATATGGCTTCTGAGGCACTGGCCAACATTGGCACTTCAGCAGTGGCGGCTTTAAGCTGTTTCCCAGAATCCCCAGAGGCCAGATTATTGGCAGTGCAAGCCCTCGCTCATATTCACCGTCCGGAAGTGATTGAGCCATTGCTGAGTGTGGTTAATGACCCCACCTGGGAAATACGGGCTACTGCTATTGAAACCCTCAGTAATTTTCGCTCACCCTCAATTACTCCAGTCCTGCTGAACGCCTTAACGGATAACGTGGCAGCGGTGAGGAAAGAAGCGGTGATTGGTCTAGGGTTACTACGCACTCTGTTGCCAGATTTAGATCTAGTCAAGCGGATTAAACCATTGCTTTATGACCTGAATTTGGAGGTTTGCCACCAAGCTGCGATCGCACTCGGGCGTTTAGCTACCTTGGAAGCCCATCAAGCGTTAGTAAAGGCACTCCAGTCACCAGCTACACCAATCAGTTTACAAATCGAGATTGCCCGTGCTTTCAGTTGGGAGTTTACTAGCAATTCCCTACAACAGTTGCAAGCAGTGCTGAGGGAGGCACCCACACCAGTCTGTCGGGAAATCATTAGCGTCCTGGGGATGGTAGAGTCAGACTATTTGAAACCCAAAGCGGCTGAGATTTTGATCGACTTTTGTCAATCAGGGCAAGTGGCTACGGAAGATCAGCAAATCAAACAAACCCTAGCTATGTCCCTAGGACAATTAGCTCAATGTGAATCAATACCATTACTGAAAGATTTGGTCGCAGATTCAGATCACTCGGTGAGCTTGCATGCGATCGCAGCCCTGAAAAAATTCCCATTGTAAATTATCAGTAAATTCCCATTAGTCTAGGGGCGTCAAGCCTTCAGGGCTTACGGTTGCTAACGCTTGCATTTTTTTGTGCTATACTCTATACTTGTGGTTTAATTCAGAAGTGGGCTACCTCTTAACTCAAATCCCTAAGGCGGATTTTAATTGAGGAGAGCCGATCTGAGCCATGGCATAGAGAAAACAGAAAAATCAATAAAAAGCAAAGATATTGCGGAGCAAGCGTGGTTTATTAGCCAATTCTGGGCGTTTGCTTCATGATTTTGCCACAAAAATTTGCTAGCATCAAGTACACTCGCGAACCCTAGGGGACGATTTGGCAGAAGGCCGTTGAGTAGTCCAGCCTTAATTGTTCCTAGACTTGCTCTGTGGATGGAGAAATACGAGTGAATATAAACGACGATCCCGTATTCAAAGCACTTCTGAGTTCACTGAACACAAATCCAGGCTTTGACTTTACCAAGCACGAAATTCCAGCTCAAAAGTGCCTCAAACTTGAATCACTAGATACTAAGCAATCCTACGCACAGCCGGATCTGCTCTATGCTGCTCTAGAGGAACTCTCTACGGGTTTTGAAGAACTCAGCGAGAAGTATGAGGCTTTGCAAGCGGCTTATGCTGTCTTAGAATCACGGCAACAGCACTACCATAATTTGTTTGAATTGGCTCCTGAGGGTTACCTGGTAACCAATGGTCAAGGAATTATCCAAGAAGCAAACTATGCAGCGGCTAGTCTACTCAACGTACAGCAGTATTATCTGGTCGGTAAACCGCTGATGAGCTTTATCAGTGACGCTGAGTCTCATCGGTTCCACCACCAACTCCACGAGCTCCAGGAATTGCAACAGCTCAAGGACTGGCAAGTGGTGTTGTGTCCACGGCAAGGTAAACCTTTAGCCGTTGATATGTCTGTGTCTGTTTTCTGTGACTCTCAAGGCAATGTGGTTAGTATCCAGTGGCTGATACTTAATGTCACTGGGTTGTTGAACCGCTAAAAGAACTTGAAGTCAAAAACATCAGGGCTCTACTATCCGGTTTTATGATTACCGTTTCTGTGGAATTGAGCAAACCCCTGACTAAGATCATCAATTAACTACCACAGATGGCTGATTGTCCCTATCCCCATCTTTTTCGATCATTAATTAACCTCCGCACCAACGTAGGGTTAGCTGGCTTTTGCTACTTCAGCCAACGGAACCCCCTTTCACCCTTCAGCTTGCGATCAAAGCTTGCTGTTTCTATACAACCAGCTTGACGAGATGTTGCCCCAATCAAATAGTCAGAAAAGTCTGCTTTACCTTTTTTGTATCGCTGTAGAGCTTGATAGACGGTTGAGCGATTTTCAAATTTGAAGGCGGCACTATGTAGCATGGCTTCTAGGGTGTTGATGATTTCGTCTTTACTAAAACCGTAGTTTGCACCTCTGAGCACCCAAACTAGTTCGCACAAAACGATGTTTGTAACAAAGCAGGGTTGGTTCTTTTGAATCAGATCAGAGGCTTGTTGCCATTGATGCTCATCGTCGCGGGTGAGATACCGAACAAGAATATTGGTGTCAATCCCAATCATTGGCTCCCTCCGAGATGGCGCTTTCCATGTCTTCGAGGCTAGCTGGTTCTTTCCCTGGTCGATGCAGGATCCCTGATAAGGTTTCCACTGGAACATTGAGAGGAAAGATTTTCACTTGACCGTCTTCGTCAATAACGAACTCAACCCTACTACCGCTGACAAGGTTAAGATGCTCCCGAATTTCTTCGGGGAGAGTGATTTGCCCGGTATCGGTGACTGTGGTGCTGAACATGGCTAGGATGCTTGTGATTGAGCTTTTACTGATAGTTTAACAAACCAATTAACTATTTTAAAAAGGCATCTAGTTTAATATTATGATATTTTATATACTCGGTATATGTTGTTAAAGTAGAGGATAGATGAAACGATAAATATGGCATTGATGAATATCAAAATGGTTTGACCAGAAAGGGAAATTTTTTGATAGCATTCCTTGGAGCAGTGGAAAGCTGATCAATTCCTAGAGATTTTATGTTTTTGGAGAGGTCTAATCAAGAATTCCCCACACCAACATCCTTGTCATAGCCCCTTACCGCCAGTCACCGATTAGAACAAAGGGTGCCCACCAATAGGGATGGTCGTAGTTAGCATCTTTCAAGATACTTAACTGAGCAAGGCGCAGGGCTTCAGCTTTGGTAACGTTCCGTTGAGTGAATTCTTGGTAAAACTGACCCATAACCACAGCAGTGACTTCGTCGTCAGAAGCCCACAGAGGGCTGATAATACTGCGTACTCTAGACCTTAAGGCTAATCCTGCTAATCCAAAAGGTGTTTGATTATTCCCTTGAGCACCTTCACAAGTACTGAGAACAAGTAATTCAATCGGGTCGAATTTTTCCTGTTCTCTTGAACGCAGTAACTTCTCAAATTCCTTGGCTGTAATTTTTTTGTCCCAAGCCAATATAAATGTATCTTCTGAAGAAAACTCTCCATTGGTTGCCAAGTGAACTATAGGGAAGTAAGAGGAGTTAAGTGCGTTTTCCAGGGCTGTACTAGTGAAGCTCTGATTGAGTAGGATTGAACTCGGTATGATTGAGCTAATTTTTTCTACCTCCACCTTAACAAAGGGTAATGCTGGATAACCTAGGCGGGATTCAGAAACTCCAGCAATCAAAGCTTTTAAAGGTTTTTGTTTCTGGGGCTGAGGCTCTAGTATCTGTAAAGCGGGGGTGACAGCAATGGCATATTTTTCTACTAAATGCTGCTCACCATCGTGGAGAGCTGCCATGGGAATATTTCTTAGCCCACTATTGGACACAAATACGAGAGTTTTGATGCTGCTTTTAGCTAACTTAGTTTCTGCTGGTTTAATCAGCCATTCGTAAACTTTTGGGGAGAATATACGCCATGATTTTCTATGTACCTGAGGCAATAAGTCGATAAAATCGCTAAGCGTTTCCTCAACTTCTTCTGCAGATAAAGGTGTTGAGTAGCGGTGTAATGGTTGACCGGGCAAGTGAAGAATTACTTCAAAACGGTCTTCCAAAATAATAGGATAGATTACTGCTGCTTGGGAATCAATCTGGTCAATTTCGATGAGATTATGATTCAAGGGAACTATCTCACGGAAGTTGTTGAGTTGAGTCAAATGGAGAGATTCAATAACCTGACGAACTTTTATGAGAGTTTGCTGGTTAGAGCCAGTTTCTTTACAGTCCAAAAGCGACCCAATAAACTCTTTATAAACACTCTCTACAATCTCTATAAAATTAACTTTTAGAGCTGGATTTATACTGGTTAAATCACTACCTAAAGATTGGATAGTATCAAAAGCTTTAGCGTAAGCAGACGAGGCTCCTTCAGTATCTCCTTGAGTTGCCAGCAAACACCCTTTAGTAGTGAGAGCTTGGGCAAGAATAATTGAGTGTTCTAGAGACTTTATGTTATCTGAATTTGCTAATAGTTTTAAACTCTCTGAAACAGTTTTTTTTGCCTGATCAAACTGTTCAAGTTGCTGATAAGCAATGGAAATATTACTCAGGAGCATGGCTTGTTTGAGTTCATAGTCTTGAATCTCAAAGGAGAGAGCTGCTTGTTTTCTGGCTCTTTTTGCCTTAGAGCGATTATTGGCTTTGTAAAGTTTTACAGCTAGTTCAGATAGCTGCGAGACATTTTGAAATTCTTGCTTTGCCTGGTCACGTTCTATTTTGGCAGAATCAACCTGGCGATTTGCGTTTGCCACTCGAATTGCTGCTATTTTTACAGAAATCCCAGCTCCCAATAATGCTAAGACTAACACACCCAACCCGAAACGCATCTGTCGTTTTGCTTTGCGATTCGCCTCAGTTAGTACCAGATTTCTCTTCTGGGCTGCTTCCCTATCTTTCCTCTCTCTCTCTAATTCTGCATCTCGTTCCTTTTGAGCAATTTGCTCCTCTATCTGCTTTTTCTCACTTGCTGCCAGAAACTGCTGATCCTGATAACTTAAATTCTTACCCTTGGCCCAGGCTTGAGCATTCTTTAGAGTTTGACCCCGCAACAATAGTGACTGATCCTGACAATCCGAGGCTACCCAAGCCCTAAAGGCTTCGGAATAGGGACGTAAGTGGGCTAATTCTTGGTTAATCCAGTCCTGATTAAAGACTTCACGGTAGATCGGGTTATAGACTTTAAGCACTGGAGAGGTTCCAAGTCTGTGCTTGACCACTAACCCAGATAACTGTAACTTGCCCTCTTCAAAACTGTTATTAGCAACAACTTCCCCCTGCTGCCAGACCTGCTGATACAATTCCAACAAATAGGCAGCCCGTTGCTCATTACAAAGAATGCGATCGCGTATGGTCTTCAAGTGTTCCGGTTCATCGGTAGCTTCCCAGTTGTCGATAAAATGCGATCGCACTAATTTCTCAATCCACTCCTTCTCCATCTCCCCCCTTGTTAAGGGGGGTTGGGGGGGATCCAAACTTGTTAAGGGCTTCTCAATCCATGCTTTATCCTTCTCCCCCCTTGTTAAGGGGGGTTGGGGGGGATCGAAACTTGTTAAGGGGGGTTGGGGGGGATCTAAACTTGTTAAGACTTGGGGGAGATCCCAACACCCAGAACTCACCACCAACTGACAAAGCTTTTGAGTAAGAAACGGTTGTCCTCCTGTCCACTTTACTATCTCCTGGATTACAGCCTGGGGATTGCTGACGTTTCCCTCCAACCCCTTGACTAATGGCTCAACTTCATGGAGTTGAAAGCCATGTAACTCAACAGCTCGGCCAATATTAAACGGGGTGCGGTCTTTATCTGCTATTAAATCCCCTGGTGTCGCCACCCCCAACAGCACAAAACTGATGCGATTATAGGCATAATTTTCCGCCCGTTTGTTATAACAGGCTCGAATTAGGGCAAAAAAGTCATCTTTAAACGCCAGTTGCAGAACGCTATCAATTTCATCAATAAAAATAACAATCGGTTCGGCAATTTGGATCAGTAATACCTCTTCGATAAACTCCCGAAAAAGCTGTACTGGGGGAATATCTTTGTGCTCATTGAGCCAGCTGCGAAATGATAATTTTTCTTGTAGACCGAATCGGTTAATCAGGGTTTTGGTTAAGCCGCCATACCATTTCTCTGGGGTAACCTGTTGGGTTCCTAATTCCGTAATATCAATGGATGCACAAGCCACCCCCTGGTTTTGCAGCCGTTTCATGGTTCGCACTCTCAGGGAAGACTTCCCCATCTGGCGGGAATTCAAGACATAGCAAAACTCTCCAGCCAGCAACTGCTCGTAAAGTTCCCCGTCAGCGGTACGCACCACATAAGTACTAGCATCCGGTGGTAGGCATCCCCCAACTTGATAGGCTCCTGTACTCATAGCAGTTCCCCTAGGCGGTCTCTAAAATACTGTCGATATAAATTACAACTGAGCCTGACCTGATTGCCCTGCTTTTTGACTAGCCCCATGCTGTACAACTTATAGGCGGCTATCAAGTCCAGATGCACAGGAGCGTTAGCATCAATCACCTGTAACAGTGCTTTGGCCAAGTCTGGGTGTGGTTGCAGCATCCGCCACAGATGTCGCAAGTGGTTGGCGTAGATGCCAGCATCTGTAGGAGCCGCTTGCAACAGTTGCGCCAGGGAGTGATTACCGTGGATTTGGCAGTGAGATAAGGCTTGCTGTACCAGATCAGGATGACCTCCCACCATCCCCATCAGTTGCTCCACAAGGGATTCACTCCAATCCTGTCCATGTTGTCGGGCTAATTCCTGGACTTGTTCGGGGGTAAATTCTGGTAACTCAATGGGCACTCCCACATTAAAGGGCGATTCATTTATATTGAGCGGAATATAAACATCTGTGGAATGGACAACCACCAACCGCAACCGTTTCCATACCTGTTCCACTTTCCCCCGTTCGTGCCAAGCCCTCAGCAATCCCAAAAATTCTGAAGCTACCTCAGGGTAGGGAAAAACTCGGTCTACTTCATCGAGACATAAAATCACGGGAGCGCCAGCTTCAGGCAGAAGATAGTTCTCAAAGTATTCGGTACAATCTACCTTAGCCGTGGAAAAGTCTTCATCCCAATAGTCTCTCAACCGATTCGGTATCTTCAAGCTTTGGCCAACACTGATACAAAACCACTTGAACAATCGATCGACATCGGTCAAGTCATTGCTATGGGCTAAGTGAAAATTTACATAGGCCTTTCGGTAGCCCTTCTCGGCAAACTGATCCAACATTCTCACCATGAGCAATGTCTTTCCCATCAGCCTTGGGGCTTTAATCCTGACCAACGCACCGGGACCTAAAAGGGCTTGATAACAAGACTGTTCAATGGGAGGACGTTGGACATAAATCAATGAAGAGTCTTCCTCAGGGCAGTGTGTGATCACTACTTCTGGATTTACTGTCCCATGGGCTGACGTATCATTGCCAGTATTTTCGTCAAAGAATGCGATCGCATTCCAGTCTTGCCCCAGTTTTTCACTAATTTCTTTGAAATTCAGGTTATCTACAGGTCTGCCATTGAGATAATTATTGACGGTTGATAGAGATATCAATAACTCCTCAGCTAAATCTTTCTGGCGAGAAAAACCGTTACGTTGAACCGCTAGTTTGACCTGGTCAATATACTCTGGGCGAACTCTCAGTGAGCGTGGCATGGTCTAGGTTAGATGAGCTACTCAAACTATAACGCTCTTTCCTAGTGACTTAGCCCAACTCAGGTACAACTCAGGCATAACTCACCTTTTATACTCAGGGGGTGACAAGCGCTCTTTAAAATCTTACAGGGGTTAGGTTTTAGGGGTTAGGTGTTAGGTAAAATTGCCCTTGCGGGTGGATTGATTAAAACTATCATTGACGTTGTATGGTGAAAATTGCTTCAATTGCTGGGAAATACAAATGACACCGATGCGCTCATTTAACCCAACACCTAAAACCTAAAACCTAACACCTATCTAGGTTTGAGCTTTGTTGTCACTCCGTGAGCCTTTTATCCTACTGCAAATTCTGTCAACTTACGTGCGTTGGGGTCATGATAACCGATGACAATTTCTGACTTAGGTACTCCCAATTCTACTAGCTCATCGGCTACACCAACCTCAGTACCATCATGTTGAATCCAGATTTTTTCTCCTTTAATATCAATATGGATCAACGAACCACAAACTCGGCGGTCACCTGACCAGCCAACTGTTACTAGTAAATAATGATCATCGTTGTGGTCAAAAACTGTAAATTGTTCAATCTCACCATAGGAAGGTACAAACTGGTTATGTCGATCTAAAACCTGCTGAATCCATTCCCGATACTGGTTCAATCTTTCCACTGTACAACTACCTCCTCATTTGGGTCAAAAACTAGTAGTTTTACCTTGTACTCTTTTACGCTTAACTGTCCTAGCTCCTCCAGAAAAAAGTTGCGATATACTTTGCTCGGTACTGCTAGAAAAAGTACTCTACCTGGCTCTGTTACCTTTAAAACAACGCGATAATAGTGTCAGAAATTGTCCAAGTGCCGTGTGAAATTATGAGGTAGTAGAAGGTGCTAAAAAACTCTTGACCTCTACAGCAATTCGCATCTGATCTTTTTGAGCAGCAATTAAACGTTCTGCTCCTAAGTCTACCTCAAGACGACCAGATGATAGTTCTAGAACTAGAGGGTCATGAGTAATAGTCCAACCGTCCTTGTTGAGAGCTGTTTTGACTACTTCATGGTAAAAGTCCTTAGCGGCCATAAAAGTGCATGATTATAAGAGGTTAGTGATTTTATATATAGCTAATGTTGGTGCTTTTTTATCGTAAATAAAAATGAGAGTTTACCATATTATGCTCAGAAAATTTGGGGCTGATAAATGTCATTACTTAGCTCTCCACTTAATCGCTCGCTCAAAAAAAGTGATACACTCTAAGTATAGTAGCAAAACTTTATTCAATTTTTGTATTGATCAAACATCATAGGGCGTAAGCCCCTAAGTTATAGGCGTTACTGATCCAAAGAATGCTATTAGGAAAATAACAACATCGAATGACCTAGATGAGATGGTGGATGCAACTGAGGGCTGACAGGACTAATGCCTTACCAGATTTTCTCCAGCTTCAGTACGAAATCAGGCACTACCGACTGATCCCCCTTCACCGTTCTCTGTTTTCGTCTTGGCTCTTGCCTCTGTTGTGTCTACCTTTCCAGACTTCCGACACTCTTGCCCCTGTTTCCGATTCCCTGTTACCTATTTCCCAATTCCAATTTTACTAATTGTTTATTGTTACTTATAATAGTATTTATTAAAATAAATATATATAATATATCAAAAATTTGGATTAAAGCGGTTAAGACTGATTTAATATCGGAAATTATTGTCATAATTGCATAATTACTATGCTTTAAGCTCATCAATCCGAAATTTTTTGTATTAAAAAATACAAAAAAAACCTCCATCCAAGGTAATTCTTAAATCGGTAAAGTTAATCGTCTCTTAAACTATCCCTTGATCAAAAACTGATCAAAAAGGGCTCAAATGAGACTAAGTCAGGACAAACGACCATGATGGGATCGGGAGATGGGTAGAAGAACTAGCAGAATTCTGAAGCTGGTATTTCCTAATCTGTTATCTCCGTGTGCCATGTTGTAATCAATTTGTCGTGAATTAGTGACACCCCCGAGAAGAGACGGTAGTCGTGTTGACTTGATCCAGAGGCGCGCACCAAAGCGCTAATTTAATGCGCCAAAGCCAAGTAAGAGCGTACCTATCAAAACCCTGATTGTGTGTGAGGAAAACCTGTGAACAGATCAAAAAATTTGTGGCTCTCTGTGCTAAAGTCCCCCACCTTATTTGTTGGGGCAACCCTATTGATTTCATCCTCAGCGGTAGCAGCAACTGAGGAAGCTTTGCCAGAAGAGACAATCTCTCAAGAATCCCCTGTCAACCCTACCACTACAGTAGAAACACTGACGATAGAAGCACTCCCTGAGGTCACCTCCCTAACTCAGTCCGTTCTTCCCTCTGATCTACCATTACTGGCTGATGCCTCTACTGGGGATACGGTTGAGCTCAGTAATTCTACTATCAATAATTCTATTATCAGTAATTCTACTATCGGTAATTCTGCTAGTGATTCAGTTACGTCATACGGTGATGGGGAAACTGTCGAGGATAACTTGATGGGACCGGTGACTGGTGTTTCTCAACTAAATGGAGAGATTGTAGAAGATGACTCCATGGAACAAGTCACTAATGTGTCTCAACTCAGAGACGTTTCTCCTGGAGATTGGGCTTATGAAGCATTACGCTCTTTGGTAGAACGCTACGGCTGTATTGCTGGTTATCCCAATGCTACCTTCCGAGGTAACCGAGCCTTGACTCGCTACGAATTTGCTGCTGGTTTGAATGCCTGTTTGAACCAGATTGAGCGTTTACTGGGGGGTGTCACGGCAGACTTTATCACCCGTGAGGATTTGGAAAGTCTACAACGGTTAGTACAAGAGTTTGAAACAGAACTGGCTACCCTAGGGGCACGAGTAGATAACCTAGAAGGACGGGTAGCTTTCTTAGAAGACCATCAGTTTTCCACCACCACTAAACTCAAGGGTGAGGTGATCTTTGCTTTAGCTGATGCTTTTGGAGGGGATGCTGATGATGTTCAAACCGTTTTTCACAACCGGACTCGTCTCAACTTCGTAACCAGCTTTACCGGTAAGGATGCGCTCCTAACCCGTCTCCAAGCTGGGGATGTACCAACGTTGTTCACAGGGGCTGGTGGTGAGCTGGCCGGAACTCAAGAAGGTCGCTTTACCTACGATGGACCAACTGGTAATGACGTTATTATTGATATCTTGCGCTATAAGTTCCCGCTCGGGGATAAGGTAACGGTTCAACTGTTGGCTAACCGAGCACTCCATCACTATTACGCCGATACCGTTAACCCTTTCTTTGAAGGTCGTGCTGGTGGTTCCAATGCTATTACCCGTTTTGCTGAACGTAATCCCATCTATCGGATTGGGCCATTCGGTGCTGGGGCTGCCCTTGCCATCAAGCCCATCAAGGATGTTCGGATTGATTTAGGTTACATCTCCAACACCGCTAGCAATCCTCAAGAAGGCCAGGGTCTATTCAATGGCAACTTTTCTGCGATCGCTCAGTTGGTTTATGGTAGTGATTTCAAGGTTGGATTCACCTACATTCGGGGTTACGAAGATAATGCTGATGGACGACCCCGTTTAATTCTAGGGGGTACTGGCACGGCCCTGGCTAATCTCAATCCAGCAGCCTTGGGGAATGCTACCAGTTTAGGCACGGTTGACTTTGATAGCGCAAAAGTGGAAAGTAATTCTTTCGGTGTTCAAACCTCTTTGAGACTTACCCCCAACATCGTACTCAATGGCTGGGCAGGCTACACCGATGCTGAGTTGATTGGCTTGGGTGATGCGGAAATTTGGAACTTTGCTGCTGGTATCGCTTTCCCCGATGTGGGCAAAAAAGGTAATCTGGCCGGAATTTTTGGTGGTGCGGCACCAACCCTCAGAGGACTGGATTTAGATGATGGCAACAGTGACTTTGACAATGATTTTGCCTATCAGCTTTCAGCTTTCTATAAGTACAAAGTCAACAACAACATCTCCGTTACTCCTGGTGTAGTTTGGCTTTTGAATCCTAACCAAAGTTCTGACAATGATGATGTAGTTATCGGTACCCTCAGAACTACCTTCACCTTTTAACCTTTAGGCTAGATGTCCGGCGCTCTACCTATGGTTGGTGAGCGTCGGGATCAAAGTGATTAGGGGAATTTTACCAAGGAAAAGTCAGCTACACTACTCAGACACTAAAGCCTTACAATTCGGAGCAAGAGCTTGATATGTCAAGGACTCGTATTTATGCCTTAGATCAGTTTGCACATAAGGAAAAAGTTGAGTCATAACAACACCAATTAACTTCCGCTTTGGATCGGCAAAATAGTGAGTGTTATATACACCTGCCCATTGAAACGAACCTACGGAACTCGGTTTATTAGAAGCATTGGGATCATCCTTAACAACAAAGCCATTTGTGAATTTATAACCAGCTATATTAAATAATTCTTGAAAAACTTCATTTGCTTCCTTGTCGTTGTCTCTAACCGAGAGGAATTTTTTGACTGTTTTTGCTTTAGCGATACGAACTATTTTTCTTCCATCTCGACTTTTCAACTTGCCCTTATTAAGCAGCATTTGCAGAAAACGAACATAGTCATCAGGGGTAGAAACAAGACCAGCACCACCAGAGAAATAGGTATCTCCACTTTTATAGGGGTAAGCTTCATCCATGATCACACCAGGTCGGATTTCTTTAGGTGTAGTACCCATGCGAATCAAACCACCATTCTCAAAATTCGGGATATAAACTGCTGCAAGACGATTCCGCTTGGCAGGGGGTACATAGAAAGAAGTATCTTTCATTTCCAATGGCTGAAAAACTCTTTCTTGTAAAAACTCAGCCAGTGTCTGTCTCGATACTACTTCTACTAAATAACCCAAGATGTCTGAGTTTAGCCCATAATTAAATTGCGTACCAGGTTCAAACAGCAAGGGTAATTTAGCTAGACGACCAACCATATCACCGATGGTACCTTGGCTAGTAGAAATGCCATTATAAATTTCGGCTTGTTTTAGCAGCGGACCAAGAAGCGGACCAAGAATAGGATGATTTTTGAGATTGTAATCTATCCCTGATGTGTGGTTAAGCAATTGTTCAATTGTAATTTTATTAGTCGCTCCTATAGTTTTGTAATCATTAGGTTGTCCTGAAGAACCTGGTACCACAACCTTCATATTGTCAAAAGCGGGAATATATTTAGAAACGGGATCTTTTAAATCAATCAGACCCTCTGACGCAAGTAGGTAAATTGCAAAACCAGTAATAGTTTTAGACTTGGATGCAATCCGAAAAATAGTATCAGGCTTCATTGAATCACTAGCTTCAATATCCCGTAAACCTACTGCCTGACGATAGGCAATCTTACCTTTACGGGCGATGATTACAACACCACCAGCAATTTCTTGTTTATCTACACGATTTTGCAAGTCGTCAGTAATAGCTTCAAGTTTATCGGAGCAAAAACCTACCTGTTCTGGTTTCTTGGCAACAGGTAAACTTTGAGCCAATACGCTCACATCTAAATTAATGATTACTGCTGTTACTACTGTTAATGATAACTTTTGAATCCACTTCATAATAACTGGAGTTTAGAGTTGCATAGAGGATCATTAGAATACCAGGGTAAGTGTATCTATAGAAATCTTAAATCATTCATTTGTAAAATCCGCAAAATCTGAAATTGTTGCTGGTGAAGGGTGATAGGACTGGCTTAAAGCATTATTCTCTCTACTTTACAGCTCCCTTGTCACCCCTTGAGAACCAGAAATTATCTAGCACTTCTCAAACAAAAAAGCGCTCCCCATCTGGAGAGCGCTTTTTTCTAATCAAGCTGATTAAACCAACTTGAGATTAACCGTTGATTGCTGGAGCAGTCAAAGCTACGGGAGTAGCTTCTGCAGCAGCTAGGTCTAGAGGGAAGTTGTGAGCGTTACGCTCGTGCATTACTTCGAAACCTAAGTTAGCGCGGTTTAGTACATCAGCCCAGGTGTTGATCACGTGACCTTGTGAGTCGATGATGCTCTGGTTGAAGTTGAAACCGTTGAGGTTAAATGCCATGGTGCTGATGC
>NZ_CEYLVT010000194.1:0-14207 GCF_982860115.1 Moorena sp. | reverse complement strand
TCTAAATTCTAAATTCTAAATTCTAAATTCTAAATTCTAAATTCTAAATTCTAATCCCTAATGACTGTCTATCTAGGCATCGATTTCGGAACCTCTGGCGCACGGGCAGTAGTAATTGACTCTGTTGGTACTATCTTTGCCGAGACTCAATATCCGTTTCCACTCCAAGCCATCACCATCGATACCGCAACACACTGGCAGAAGGTATTATTTTCCCTGATTGAGCAAATTCCCCAGTCAATCAAGGGTGACATTAATGCGATCGCAATTAATGGCACCTCCGCAACGGTTTTGTTATGCGATCGCATCGGTCAACCTGTAGATGCACCCATCCTTTACAACGATCCACGAGGAGTAGCTGTGATGGAACAACTTAGAACCATTGCTCCTCCAAACCATGTTGTTTTAAGTGCTACCTCCAGCCTTGCCAAACTTCTGTGGTGGTATCACTGTACAGATCTGATCAGCAAAAGCTCTGCTGAAACTAATCCCCTATACTTTCTCCATCAAGCGGACTGGTTAGCCTTTCTATTGCATGGTAAACTAGGCATTAGTGACTATCACAATGCCTTAAAGCTTGGTTATAATCCTGAAAATCTTTGCTATCCTGACTGGATCAAACAGCTACCGGTTTCATCCATGCTACCCAACGTCTTGGCTCCCGGTACACCAGTTGGAGTTGTAACCCCTGAGGTAGCTCACGGCTTGGGATTATCACCAGATTGTCTAGTCTGTACAGGTACCACCGATAGTATTGCCGCTTTTATCGCTAGTGGTGCCAAACAACCAGGTGAAGCGGTAACCTCCCTTGGGTCTACCTTGGTATTGAAACTATTGAGTACCACTCCTGTAGAAGAGGCCAAATTTGGCATTTACAGTCATCGATTGGGAAATTTATGGCTTACCGGTGGCGCATCGAACACGGGTGGAGCAGTACTACGCCACTTTTTCAGTGACATAGACTTAGAAAGTCTCAGCTCTCAAATCGACCCCGAGCAAGAAAGTCCCCTGGATTATTATCCCTTACTTAGACCAGGCGATCGCTTTCCCATTAATGACCCGGAGCTCCCCCCAAGATTGGAACCGAAACCCGATAATTCCGTGGAATTTCTCCAAGGAATGCTCGAAAGCATAGCCCGAATTGAAGCTAGGGGATATCGTTTGTTGCAACAGCTCGGAGCAAGTCCGTTAACCGGTGTCTATACAGCTGGTGGTGGTGCTAAAAATCCTACTTGGACAAGGATTCGAGAGCGTCAGCTCATGGTACCGATGTTGACATCCCTTGATACAGCGGCTGCTTATGGTACAGCACTATTAGCAAAGCAGGGATGTCTGTTAACAGATCGGGTATAGGGTAATCGTTTCTAGGACTACTGCATGACCGAGTGACTGGGTGAGAATCTGCTGTGAATTATCACCCCTGGATCAACCTGACCATCATCACTATCCCAGTTCGCCCTATACCCCACAGCTACTAGCTTCTAGAGAATTCCCATGTTAGCCAATCCTAAGATAGTGCCTAGTCCTAGGATGTGACCGAAGCTGGTGGTTGCCAGTAGTGCGGGAAAACCCATGCCACCGAAGAACTCAGGCATAGGCAACGCGGGACCTGCGCTAGGATTCTGGATAGTAGCTTTTCCGAAGGCAATCGCTAGCACATTGCAGACAATCATGATGATTCCGACTGTCGGGCTCCATTCCAGGGTGTTAGGAACGGCAGATGCAGCAGCAAGCAAAATTGAGTAAGTCAATTTGTGTTCTCCTGTTTTTGATAGACTCTTACAGTGATCTGATCTCTTAAAGATTTAATCTTTTATAAAGATTCTACCAGCGCGGTGTCATAATTAATTTTTTTGGAAAAGTCCATTCCGTTGCCACTATTGGTTTGATTCCCGTTGATTAGAGAGCGAAAGCCCGTGATTACTAGACTTTTGGGCGGTGGGATTCGGTAAAATTACATCAAGCCTTTATGTAAATAATTGTTAAGTAATCCCTGGTTGATCAGTGAATGTTTCGGTAAATTTACATAAATTAATAAAAGCGGGATAAACCTTGGATTGATCAATCAATCGGGGTTGACCGGATTAATTCATCCTGGATAGCTAGTGGTATCTCATGGCTAGCGCCGAGTATCACCAGCTATGCGGGGTTAGCTGAAATTATAATTATGCTGCTGACGGACGCAATACTTTTAGATTACAAACGCTGTCGGCGTCGGGCGTTTTTGGACATTTATGGAGATCCCACAGAGCAAGACCCACCCTCAGATTTTCTGCTGAAACTGCAACAGAAAAGCCGAGACCATAAACAACAGATTCTGGCTACTGTGCCCCACCACTCACCCCGCTACCCCAGAACAGATTGGCACGCTGCTGCACAGGCCACCTTGAAACTAATGCAACAAGGGACAGAGTACATTTCTGGAGGGGTACTGTTGATGCCAACTGGTGACGGGGTGACATTGCTATGTTTTCCTGATTTACTGGTCAAACAGCCGGGACGTTCTAATTTTGGTGATTGGATCTATGTTCCCACCACCATTAAGCTCAGCAAACGGCCCAAGCCAGAGTATAAAATCCTTACCGCTTTTCGCGCTCAGCTGTTAGCAGCAGTACAAGGACAGTGGCCCACCACTGGCTCATTAATTTTGCGTAACCAAAAGTCCTACACCGTGGTAATAGAACGATGGGTGCCACTGATGGAACAACTGCTATCGGAATGTATTGAGACTCTATTAGAGCAACAAAAACCAGAGGTGTTCATTTCCCGTCAGCGGTGTAGTCTTTGCTGTTGGTATCACAGTTGTTATGCGATCGCTAAATCTGTGGAGCACATTTCCCTATTGCCTGGAGTAACACCCAGCCGCTATCAGGATTTGAAGGCTTTGGGAGTAACCACAATCGAATCCTTAGCCACGTCCACCATTAGTGAATTAGAGCCAAGCTTTGGTAGCTCAGTAGCTTTCCAGCTGGTGCAGCAAGCCCAATCTCAGGTACAAAACCGAGTGCTGCTTTATCCCAAACACTACTTTAGTATACTTGAATACGAACAACTAGAGCGAGGGAATGGTAAAGCCAAAATCTCGGCAGACTTCCCGAATCAAGACTCTTTACCGACAGCATCTGTTGAGCTTTATTTTGATATTGAAGCACAGCCTGATTTGCCCCTGGAGTATTTGCTAGGGGTGTTGGTGATTGATCGACGTACTGAAACTGAAACCTTCCATAACCTATTCGCAGAACATTCTTGGCAAGAAGGATTCATCTGGCTACAATTTTTAGACTTAGTTGAGCGTTATCCAGATGCCCCAATCTTCCATTTTTCCAAGTATGAAGTTGACACGGTCAAGCGCTTAGCAACCCTTTACCAAACTCCACGACATATAGTTAGACCCCTGCTAGATCGTTTCGTGGATGTTCATCAAATAGTTATTGATACTGTCACCATGCCAGTGGAGAGTTATTCTCTGAAAAATCTGGCTAGATGCTTGGGCTTTGAGTGGCGGGACCCGGATATGACTGGCTCCCAATCTGTGTGTTTGTATGACCAGTGGTTAAAAACAGGCAATCACTCTATTCTCGAAATGATCCAGCGCTACAATGAAGATGACTGCCGCGCTACCTATCACCTCAAGGAGTGGCTAGTCAACTTTTTGTGCAACACTTTGCCCAACACTTTGCCCAACACTTTGCCCAATACTATTAACTTTCAAAACTTAGCATGAAGTTATGCAACGATTTCTTAACTTATTACCTTTTGTGCTCTAGCTTACACACAAAATGTATAGGTAGATGCTAAATTAAATCTAAAGGGGGCTTTCGCCATCATTGGATGGAGGGGAGCCCTCTCTAGAATTTTTAGAGGTCTGGAATTTAGGGGTTTCATCCCGACACCATAATCTCCGATTTGGTGTCGGGACGGGGTCTGGATATCTCAACAGTTATCATTCGGCTAGTTTTTGCTAAGATATCTGCATGAGCTTAACCATGAACTACACCTATCGCGTTTATCCAGATGCCGCTCAACAGGAATTGATGTTGAGCTGGCTAGAAACTTGCAGACGACTTTATAATCGTTGTCTGCGAGACTTAAAAGACTGGATGAACAGTCGGAAGTGTCCGATTGATAGGTGTTCAATCAACAGGGAATACATCATGTCTCCGGATATCCCTTTCCCTGGCGAAAGGTCACAAAAGCGACAGTTAACGCAGTGGAAAAAAACCGATTCCTCACTCAAAGAGGTTCATTCTCAAGTTACACAAGATGTTGTTAAACGTCTGCATAATTCCTGGGAGTCTTTCAGAAAAAGAGGGAGAGGTTTCCCTCGCTTCAAAAAGTATGGTCGCTATCAATCATTCTTGTTTCCGCAATTATCAACAAACCCCCTTAAAGGGAGTCAAATTAAACTACCCAAGATCGGGCTTGTAGACATCAACTTGCACCGAGAAATCCCTGATGGATTCAAAATCAAAGGTGTCAGGGTTGTGTCGAGATGTCGAGGAACAAAGTGGTTTGTCGTCATTACCATCCAGGCTGATGTATCTGTACCTGATATTCCGTTTTTTGGACGGGCAATTGGTGTCGATGTCGGATTAATCGATTTTCTGGCAACATCAGATGGGTTAAGGATTCCTAGACCGAAGTTTTTTGTAGACTTACAACGCAAGCTGAAATTGCTGCAACGTAGAGCGACAAGAAAACAAAAACGGTCTAAGAATTATGAAAAGTCACAAATCAAGGTGGCACGGTTACATCACAAAATTGCTGATACCCGTAAAGATTTTCACCTAAAAATAGCACATCAACTATGTGACCAAGCCGATTCGATTTTTGTTGAGGACATTGATTACACAGTGATGGCTAAGGGTTTTTTGGGAAAACATATTCTAGATGCTGGCTTTGGTCAATTCCGAGAATTGCTGAAATGGGTATGCTGGAAACGAGGAAAGTTTTTCGCGACTGTTGACCACAAGGGTACATCTAAACAGTGTCCTGAGTGTGGTTATCAATGGGAGAATAACCTATCAATCCGTTGGCATACCTGCGCTGAATGTGGGTATTCAAACAATCGTGATGTCGCCTCAGCCCAAGTGATTTGTAATCGTGGAATTGATAAGTACCCAAGGACTATTGGGGAACGGAAACTGCCTGCTAATGGCGTACTGTCGGGGGTATTGTGCCTAGATAAGTGCTACGCAGGAACTCTTAACTGTGAGGTTGAGAAGCCCGCGCCGTAATCAAAGATTCGGCGTCGGGAGTATGTCACAGGTCTGGAAATTATTGAAGTCTAGAATTTCTTTTATAAGAGGTGATTAATATGCTTCCACTTTTTCTAATTCTTCTCGTAACTGCCCTAGGGAGCATCTTGATATCTTGGAGAGTCTCTCACGAAATCCCTCGCCTATTGGGAGTAGGCAGCACCATTGTCTGTCTAATATTTGGTTTTGCTATGGCACCTTGGCCAGTACAGGTTTTGATGCTCCTATTAATTCTTAGCCTGGAACGATTTTATCCATTCAGCAGAAC
This sequence comes from Moorena sp., assembly GCF_982860115.1. Lineage (NCBI taxonomy): Bacteria > Bacillati > Cyanobacteriota > Cyanophyceae > Coleofasciculales > Coleofasciculaceae > Moorena > Moorena sp. The sequence continues at coordinate 8,681 of NZ_CEYLVT010000194.1, read as the reverse complement.
AGCTTCAGAGGCAATCTTAATCTCAAAAGTCTCCAATACCAACAGAGAACGGTGATTCTGCCATAGCAGTACATAAGGTTGTCTTGAAAAAACCATAGTGAGTCCTAGGGTGGGTGATTAACCCACCCTATTGCGTTAGCCCTGGGATAGGTTATACTTACCACAGCCATAAACTGAGCTTTCGGTCATTGGTCGAGGGTAAGCTCAAGGCAAATCGGCTGAGAGCTCAGAGCTCTAAAGTGACTGTTCAAAGCATTTTTGAGTTTTTTTCAAAAAAAGCCTTGACAAATACAGCAGTCATACATAACAATAGTAAATGGCTCGGAGATTGGGACTGTAGTTCAATTGGTTAGAGCACCGCCCTGTCACGGCGGAAGTTGCGGGTTCGAGCCCCGTCAGTCCCGTAGAAAAAATATATAATACTTTTGGCTGGAGAGAATTCTCCTAAACATGATCTAGTTCGACTAGTTGATTGTTGCAGCTACAATAGAGACGAAAAGACTATAGTAATTAGCTTCTTAGCAATCAGCTGTGACAGTTAGAGTCCGTATTGCCCCAAGTCCAACCGGAAATTTACACATTGGTACCGCTAGAACCGCTGTATTTAACTGGCTATTTGCCCGTCGCCACAGCGGTAAGTTTATTCTGCGCATTGAAGACACCGATCAAACGCGATCGCGAGAGGAATATACCCAAAACATCCTCGATGGTTTAACTTGGCTGGGACTGGAGTGGGACGAAGGACCATTTTTCCAATCCCAACGTCTTGACCTTTATAGTGCTGCTATTCAACAACTCTTAGACAAGGGATTGGCTTATCGCTGCTACACCACAGCTGAGGAACTAGAACAACTGCGGGAAGCTCAAAAGGCCAGAAAAGAAGCCCCCCGCTATGACAATCGCCATCGCAATTTGACACCAGAACAACAAGCAGCATTTGAGGCGGAAGGGCGCAAGCCGGTGATCCGCTTTATGATTGATAATGACCGGGAGATTGTCTGGAATGATCTCGTCCGAGGTAAAGTCACCTGGAAAGGCAGTGACCTTGGGGGTGATATGGTGATTGCTAGGGCATCTGAAGAGAATGATATCGGTCAGCCTCTGTACAACCTAGCTGTGGTGGTGGATGACATTGATATGCAGATTACCCATGTCATTCGCGGTGAAGACCATATTGCGAATACTGCTAAACAGATTTTGCTCTATGAAGCCCTAGGGAGTGTAGTTCCAGAATTTTCCCATACACCTCTGATTCTTAACCAAGAGGGACGGAAGCTATCCAAGCGCGATGGTGTAACGTCTATTTTTGACTTCAAGGCCATGGGCTTTACCCCTGAGGCGATGGTTAATTATATGACATTGCTGGGATGGTCTCCCCCTGACTCCACTCAGGAAATCTTTACTTTGGCTCAAGCCGCTCAAAAGTTCGGTTTTGAACGGGTGAACCCAGCTGGGGCAAAGTTTGACTGGGCTAAGCTGGATTGGATTAATAGTCAATATGTCCACCAGATGAGTGCATCTGAGTTAGTGGACTTGCTAATCCCCTACTGGGAAAGTGCTGGCTACAACTGTGATCCTGTGGCAAATCGCCCTTGGCTGGAACGGTTGACTGCTATGATTGGGCCAAGTTTGACTCGCTTACCAGAAGCAGTAGATATGACTCGGATGTTCTTTACTGAGTCGGTTGAGTACACGGAGCAGGCAGTAGAGCAGCTCAAAAAAGCTGGTGCTAGTGAGGTGGTGCAAGCTATTCTTGACCAACTCGGTAATTACCAACAGCTGAGTCCAGAGGAAGCTAAGCAGATTATTAACCAAGTCACAAAAGCGCAAAAGGTCAAGAAAGGATTGGTTATGCGATCGCTTCGTGCTGCACTAACTGGGGATGTCAATGGTCCTGATTTGATCGAATCCTGGGTACTGCTTCATCAGCGAGGGTTTGACCAAACTCGCTTGAAGGAGTCATTGCTTCAGGTGGCATAATTGCAACGGATGGGTTAGCGATCGGTTATCTATCGATAACCCATTTGTGATCCTGTTTAAGTCTATTCTTTTACCCTGAGCCGAAGTTCCCTTGTCCAAAGTTCCCGACAACTGCGGGGAAGTCTAGTGGGGAAACCGAGCTACGGTTAAGAAACATTTCCTTTGTTTCTTAACCGTAGCTCGGATGCATCTGACATCAAATCCGGCTAATCAGTTATCGCAAACGTTGTTTTAGGCCACCAATGAAAACAAGTCAACCCACTAATAAATTTTTGCTGTTCCATTAAAACTTTCAAGGGAGTAAGCAAAACTTATTATAACTCTGAGGTCGAAAAATCTAATCAATTAAAAAGCTAAATTAGTTTTAGATTTAACGAGAGATATTTAAGCTTTTGACTGAGATAATCTGCCCACAAATTAGGTTGGATATGATACACAGACAGTAGTGCGATCGGACGAACAATTATTCGCAGACGTACTCATTATAAAGCGAATCGTATTTACAAGGAGAGTCATCATCGCCATAGTAAATACTAGTCCAAAACTGACTGTCTTCTATGAATAAATGGCAATCCCTCACGTCATAAAGCCTCAGATATTCAGGCTTGTTTGTTTCCACCATATTTTGGAGTTTAAAACAGTGAGCAGCTGTTTTAAGTTCAACAGATTTGAGTGCGTTCCGCTTTTTTTCTAAAGCCGAGTCACATTCTTTCACATCTTTACCCTTACTCACTCGACTGTAAAAACACTGAGCCAGACTTTCTTCAGTCTGACTTTCTTCAACCAGTGCTTGTGCTTGACCGGGGGCAACGCCTTCAGCGACGGCGATACCCAACAATAGCGTGCTAGAGACCATCAGGATTCCTGACAGCAGCAAGGAAAAAAGACGTTTCATTAAATACTTCCTTTTTTTTTATTAAGCCAATATGATTTTATCACAACCGTTTGCCTCAGTTGCAGCACAGGAAAACTTATGTGTATCTAGCGCTACTGTTATACTAATTGGGTAAAACTCAGATGTTGCACCAAAAAAAGTGGCGGTGATAAGAAACGGCTGAAGTAATTGTGGTTAGGGGATTTGCCGTTCTTTATCATAGCTAGAGACAACTAATCAAATACCTTTAAACATTCTCTGTATTCCCTATAGTTTGGGTAAAAAAAATTAGTTCAGGCTTAGAAGATGTATGTTTGACTGAAGAAATTTCTGACATCAGTTTTTTGCTTAACCCTTATATGATTAAGCAACGCCATTACAGACTATTTCGTCAATTTTTCAGGATAAACTCTCTATGATAACTAGATGCCAAATTGCTCTTTAATACCTTGGATAAACGTCTTATCATCCAATTCTTTTCGATTAGCCACCATCATCCTGGCATCTTCGCCAGCAGTATATCGCAATTTATCAGTGCCGTCTGTTGCTGCTTCATAAATCACCTTAGCGACAACAATAGGCTCAGAAGCATGCTCAGCCAAAGATTCCATAGATTTGAACACCTTACCAATTAATTCTTGATACTCAGTTAGGCTTTCATCGTTGCTCATATCAATAGAGCGACCAGCAAAATCAGTTTTGATAATGCCTGGTTCAATAATTTTAACTTTACAATTGATTGCTTGCAGTTCTAAACTCAGAGCTTCGGAAATCCCCTCAACAGCAAATTTAGTCCCGTTATATAATGAAAACAATGGAAAGGTCATTTTGCCACCAACCGATGAAATATTAATTAAAATACCATCTTTATTTTGTCTGAAATGGGGAAGCATTGCTTTGGTTACATCCAATAGACCGATGACATTAACATCAAATTGTCTTGTTATCTTTTCCCTGGGGGTTGCTTCTAAAAGACCATAAACAGCATAACCGGCATTGTTTACCAAAACATCTATTTTGCCGAATTTTTCAATGCCTAGCTGAACGGCTTTTGTAATTGAATCTTGGTCTAAAACATCTAGTCTTGTCACCAACACATTATCAAGGGTGGTTAGTTCTGTTTCCTTTTCTGGAGTTCTCATGGTTGCAACGACGTTCCAACCCTTTTCCTGGAACAATTTTGCAGTTGCTTTTCCAATACCGCTGCTTGCTCCTGTAATTAAAATTGTCTTACTCATTTTGGATTCAAACTAATTTTTGTGATTGGACTACGACAATTCACCCTTGAATGTCGATTTAGTTTGATCTTATACTAAGGAAGCGGTAAATTTCACTAGCAAGTTACGCCAAACTACATCCAAAGTGCGCCAATTAAGAATTATCCACGTTATGTGGCAAAAAGCGAAAAGATGACTGTGGTCAAAGACAGATAATGTATAAGGTACTGCTATAGCTCACGCGCTAACTACCACTTGTCCTACAGGATGAGCCACACAAGTCAAAATCATACCTTCGTTCCGTTCATCCTCTTTGAGAGCATCAGGCTCCTCGTCATACTCTACTTTCCCTTTTAGAAGCTTTTGCTTACAAGCACCACAGGCTCCCATGCGGCAACCGCTGGGTAATGCCACCCCTTCTTGTTCGGCCACATCTAGGATCACATCCTCTGCATCACAGGTGACTTCTTTCCCAGACTTAGCAAAGACTACAGTTGGTTCTGAACAGGTTGATGGTGATTTGACTAAGTGTAGTCTAGGACGACCTTCCACTGTGACTGGTTTAGGAGTTGTTGCTGCTGTTGCTGTCTTTTTTGACAACTTTTTGCCACCAAAACTCTCTTGATAGTAGTTCTCCATCGGGAAGTCTAGACCGGCTAGCATGGCTTTCACCCCTGCCATAAAGGGATTCGGACCACAGACATAAATAATGCGATCGCGAAAATCAGGAGCCATCTGTTGCACCATGGCTTGATTAAGTCTTCCGGTATAACCCCACCAAGCTTGGTCTAGTTCTGGACGAGTGGTGGTAATAGCAGGCTTAAAGTTGGGGTGCAAAGCTGCCATCAACTCTAATTTCTGACGGAAGATGATATCTTTTGGGCTACGAGCGCTGTGGACAAAGACCATATCAACATCAGCCCCAATGTCACAAAGCCACTCAGACATGGACATCATCGGAGTAATCCCGCTACCTGCTGAGATGAACAACAGTTTATTAGCAGAATGGTCAGCACAGGTAAATTTCCCCATTGGGCCATTTAATCTCACCTCGGATCCAACTTTGATGTTGTCGTGCAACCAGTTAGACACCAAACCCGCTGGAACATCAGGAGTATCGGCTGGTGCTGGAACTCCCTTGACGGTAATTTCCAAAGTATAAGGACGTGAGGGGGCCGAAGAGATTGAGTAGGAACGCTTCACGGGTTTGCCATCAATCTCCAAATCCAGAGTGACAAACTGACCTGGCTTGTAGCTGAACAACATTGGCGGGTTGGCGACAAAGCGAAAGGTCTTGACATCATGGGTCTGATCAATGATCTGCACACAGCGGACAGTAATCTCACCCTTAGTCCACTGCTTCATCCCAGTGCTATTGCCATCTACCACTAGGTTTTGTTCCTGGTTAGAATCATACTCCTGTAGTTTTTTGACCAGCAGGACAAAGTCACCGATGCGGATAATATCCTCTTCCCTCAGGAGCCAGTTCTGGTTAACATCCATCTCCTCATTATTGATCCGAGAGCCATCGGTGCTACCGAGGTCAGCAAAGTAATACTTTCCCCCTTGGCATAGGATTCTGGCATGTACACGACTGACTACAGGACTATTCAGAACTAGGTCACAACTCGGGTGACGACCAATCAGATACTCACCTTGAATCCCAATTTCCGGTTTCAGGGTTTTTTCCTGTAACTCGTTGGTTTGAGAGTTGATAACTATAGTTTTCAGCATGTTTCGTGTCACTCCAGATTACCGCAATAATCGGTCAATTGTGTCAATTACTCAGGACTTACCCATAAACTCTGCGGCTAGGGTGCGTTGATAACACACCATACTAGGTAAGTGCGTTTGCGTTTGTTACCCAATTTGGCATAAGTCCTGGTAATGAACTATGAGAGGATGATGTATGCTAACTTCAGGTACGCACCTTGAGGGAATTTAATTCTTAATGGTAAGAGCGCACCTAACATTTGAATTAACACTTGATATCAGCATCATACTTAGTACCCTTGACCTCTCGCAAAAGTTCAGGGAACGCGCCTCTTGAAAACATAGCTATATACTTCTCAGCCTTTTGGTAATTTTTTATGCAACAGCATTTTCTGACAGCTCAATGGTTACCTTGGCATCGCAATCAAGATTATTTCGCCGCTGAAACTTTTGATATCATATAACGTCTGTAGTAGTCAGCCAGAAGCCAGGGCATTTGATAATCCTGGCTGTTCATACTATTGATGTGTTCAGGAAGATTGATCTCCATGAAATATCCGATGCGAGTGTTATTATCACTCCTGACCCTATGTACTATTGGCTTAGGGACCAATAACGTATCTGCTCAATCGAATCCATGTGGCCAGATTCGTGCTGTGCGTCGCTTGGCGATTAGCGAAAACTTAGATAGCGATAATCTAGATACCCTAGAATATAAGTACTGTCGAAATAGTAACCGACGTTCATCAAGTATTCAGTCACCACGAAATTCCTCTCAAGATTGCTTCGACCTGACCGCCATGGCAAAACTAGCCAGCATGACAGAAGAGGGAAGAAGCTTTTTGGGTACGATTGAAAGTTTACAGCAAGTTATCTGCAACGGTCCTAGGCAAGGTCAGAGGTCTTCGTTAGAGTGGCCAAATGGGGAAACAGCCAAATCAGGGTCAAAATGGAAGTATCCCAACGGAACGACTGCCAAATTGGGGTCAAAATGGAAGTATCCCAACGGAACGACTGCTAAATTGGGGTCACAATTGAAGTATCCCAACGGCAAGACTGCCAAATTCGGGTCATCAGGTTCGTGGAAGTATCCTAACGGTCAGACTGCCCAATCGGGGTCACGTTGGTATACCCCTAAGGGTAGGACTACTTCAGCTGATCGTTTACTGAGCGAGGCTTGTAGTATTTTTGGCACCACAGAATGCGATCGCATCCTCACATACATCAACCGCGATAACCGGAATGGCTATGACCGGAATGACTATAACCGGAATGGCTATGACTCGAACAGCTATTATCAATCGAACCGCTATTATCAATCGAACCGCTATTATGACTCGAACCGCTCTGAAATGACCAGCACATACAATTTCTTGCGGGATTTGTCAATCATGCAAATTCTTGACAGGCTTACTAGAGTAGCTGATTAAAGCTCAAGGGGTAACAACCAATCTTTTAAACTAAGGCTGTGGGTTCTGAGCTAGGTAGTGGGTGTAGGGCTAATAGCTGTTGAAGAAAATCTCAAAAAATCTTTCACTATCTACAAAAACCTGTAAGATTATAAATATGGTACTTGTTCCACTACGTAAGGCGGTCGAGCTTACGGGATTATCGGGGAACACTCTAAGGAAGTATGCGGACAATGGCACAATCAGGTGTGAAAAGACTCCTGGGGGAACCCGACTCTTTGACACAGAAAGCTTGCTCAGGTTCGGGCACAAAAAGACAGGAAGGGGGTTGCTCCGTCAAACTACTATCGGGTATTGCAGAGTCAGTACCTCCAAGCAAAAAGACGACCTCGCGAGGCAAATTGCCTACCTCCACTCCCTCTTCCCGGAAGCAGAAATCATCTTTGATATCGGGTCGGGACTCAACTACAAAAGGAAAGGTCTTAGAGCCATATTGGAACGAATTGTGCGCGGAGATAAGCTCACAATTGTTGTTACCTGTAGAGACCGACTCACCCGATTCGGGTTTGAACTCATTGAGTACTTGGTCGGTCTCAACGGTGGAAAAATCCTGGTTCTCGACCAACCTGAAAGTTGTCCCGAGTCCGAGCTTACCGCAGATCTTCTCTCCATCATTCACGTCTTTTCTTGCCGGGTCCACGGACTCAGAAAATACGGTAAGAAAATCGAAGAAGATAAGAGTGTTCCTAAACCCTGAACAGCGTAAGCTTGTTCGCAGATGGTTTGGGATATCCCGTTATGTGTTCAACAAAACCGTCAAAATTCTTCAAAGCGGTGAAGTTAAGGCCAATTGGAAGGCCATCAAAACCAGCATACTAAACGACCTACCCGAGTGGTGTAAGTCAGTGCCTTATCAAATTAAATCCATAGCGATAAAGGATGCTTGCACCGCCGTACGGGAGGCAAAAAAGAAGTACAAAAAGACTTCGCAGATTAATCGGGTTAAGTTTAGATCATTGAAAAACCCGATACAATCTTGCTACATCCCAAAATCAGCAGTTTCTTATAAGGGGATCTACCACACTAAATTAGGAACCATAACCTATTCAGAAACTCTCCCTGATAACATTGGGGATTGCAGGCTGACCAGCAACAATGGGGATTATTACTTGGTAATCCCCCACGAAGCAACGAAAGATAAAACCGAAAACCAAGGGCGAGTAGTTGCTTTAGACCCTGGGATCAGAACCTTCCTCACCTTCTTTAGCGAGACTTCCGTCGGAAAGATTGGACACGGAGACTTTTCCCAAGTCCAAAGACTGTGCCAACACCTGGATAATCTACTGTCCAAAATAAGCAAAACTAAGCGTGGCCAAAAGCGCAGAATGAGGAAAGCTTCCCGTCGGATGATTATTAGAGTTCAAAACCTAATAAACTGGAGTTTAGACTAATTTTGGTCTCTCAAGACTGTGTAAGCTTTCCCCAGAA
>NZ_CEYLVT010000193.1:0-14261 GCF_982860115.1 Moorena sp. | reverse complement strand
TGTCTTGATGCAGTCGCTCATGGGGGAAACCCCCAAGACCGCGCTGCATCGCTTGAAAGTTTTGTTATCCCCAGAATTGGGGAAACCATAGCCAGAATAAGCAATGCCCTTAGGATCAGACACTAGCGGGAAAACTACCACCGATGAAATGAACATCACTGAAGGTTTCGATCCATAGACGAGCACCACAACGCAGTGGGTGCTCGGGCTGATAAACAATCCGACATGGACCAAGGATTTCGATCTGGTTGCCGTATAAATTGTTGCCGCTTCGTTTGACCGAAATCACTGGCTGACGGTCTTCGGCAGGTTTACCATTGTTGCTGCCAATGCGATTACGGTTGACATTGATGGTGGCTAGAGCGGGAGGACGACTGGTACGCCATTTGCCCTTGGGTCCACGGGTAGCTTTGGTGATTTGTGGTAGGTGGTTGAAAAGAGGAATAATCCAGAATTTACCACTTTTATAGGCACCCCTGACCCTACCCTTCTCCAGGAATTGGCGCAATCGTCGAGAAGAAATACCTAAGAGAGATGCGGCTTCGGTAGTACCAACGCAGTGTTTCATGTTTGAATTCCCTAACTATTCCGATAACACTAGTATAACAAAAATTTATTCCTGGACAGCTTAATGTGAAGTTATGTAAAGTTTTGCCAAACTGACCAGACAACCAGGGGGAAATAATTTTTCATGATTGATATCTAATCAAAACGGATTTAGTATTACGGCGACCTAGCTCTGCCCTGCAAACCGCGATATGACTACCAACCAATTGTTAGAATCAAACCTTGAATCTCTAATCAATACAGCTGCTCAAAATCATCAGTTGGGTAAATTAGATGAGGCTGAATCTATCTACAGACAAGTAATACAGATTCAGGGGGATAATCAGGCTGAGGAAAAGCCTTTATCGAAGCCCTATAACGTGATAGCAATTGCTAATCTTGCAAGTATATTTGAGGAAAAAAACAAGCTAGAGGAAGCGGTAGGGTTGTACCAACAAGCCTTAACCCTAAAACCTGACTTTGCTGAAGTTCATAACAATTTGGGAAATATCTTCTGGGCACAAGGAGAGTTAGAGAAAGCGGTACAGTATTACCAAGAAGCGATTAGGGTTAAACCTGACTATGCTGACGCTCATAACAATTTAGGAAATTTGTTTCATAATCAGGGTAAGTTATCGGAAGCGGTACAGTGCTACCAAGAAGCGATTAGGGTTAAACCTGACTATGCTCAGGCTTATTGTAATCTGGGAAATGTACTACAGGTACAGGCCAAGTTAGATGCGGCACAAGAGTCCTACCAGGAAGCGATTAAGCTTAATGCAGATTGTTTTCAGGCTCATAACAATTTGGGAGCTTTATTCCAAAAACAGGGCAAGTTAGATGCTGCACGAGAGTCTTACCAAGAAGCAATTAGGCTTAAACCTGACTATGCTGACGCTCATAACAATTTGGGAACAATACTCCAAAAACAGGGCAAGTTAGAGGAAGCGATACAGTCCTATCAGGAAGCGATTAGGCTTAAACCTGATTTTGCTGAGGTTTATAACAATTTAGGAAATACACTCCACGAACAGTGCAAGCTAGAAGAAGCCCTACAGTCTTACCAGCAAGCATTAAGTATTAACCCTAACTTGGCTGAAGCTAAACTGGCCATGTGCGTGTGTCAGATTCCGATCATTTATTCAAGTGTTGATGAAATCAAGGTAAGGCGAAATAATTACCAAGCTAGTCTTAAAAAATTAGCGGATAGCTATACACAGAGCGATACAGAGCTAAGTCCAAGGGAACTGCTAAGTGCTGCTAAGGCGGTGGGAGCGTTTCAGCCTTTTTATCTGGCCTATCAAGGGTTAAATAACCGAGAGTTACAGCAAATTTATGGACAAATGATTTGCCAGATCATGTCTCAGTGCTATCCCCGGTGGAGCCAGAAAATTCCTCTACCAAATTTAGCGCCTCATGAAAAAGTTCGGATTGGGGTTATTTCGGAATTCTTTTGGGATCATTCTAATTGGAAAATACCGATTAAGGGCTGGGTAGAAAATCTGGATAGATCTAATTTTGAACTATTTGGTTATCACATAGGATTAAAACAGGATAAGGAAACAGCAAGAGCGGCGAAATCATTTGTAAAATTTGTTCAAGGTTCTTTCACTATGGAAGAATGGTGTGAGGTAATTACAGAAGATAAATTACACATTCTTATTTTTCCGGAATTCGGGATGTCCCCCACTACAGTTAAGTTGGGTTGTTTAAGACTGGCTCCGATTCAAATGACATCTTGGGGACATCCGGATACTAGTGGGATGCCGACGATTGACTATTACTTGAGTAGTGATTTAATGGAGGCAGAAAATGCTCAAGATCATTATAGTGAGAGGTTAGTTAGATTACCGAATCTCTCTATCCATTACACGCCTTTGGAAATTACACCGGAAGCGATCGCTAAAAAGGACATAGGCTTAGAGGATGATGAGATTATGTTCTGGTGCTGCCAATCGTTATATAAATATTTACCTGACTATGATGATGTTTTTCCTAGAATTGCTAAGGAGTTAGCTTGTCGGTGTAAATTTGTATTTATTAAATATGTTAGTGACCAGGTTACTGAGATATTTGAGCAGCGTTTAAGGGATGCTTTTAATAAATTTGGCCTCGATTATAAAGACTACTGCATATTTTTACCGTTCCTGAATAAAAGGAGGTTTGCTGGAACGTCAGCGATAGCGGATGTATTCTTGGATAGCATTGGTTGGTCTGGATGTAACTCTAGTTTGGAATCGATTGCCCATAATATTCCGATTGTGACATTGCCAGGAGATTTGATGCGTGGTCGGCATACGATGGCAATTCTAAAAATGATGGGTCTGGAAGATACAATTGCTGCAAGTAAAGAGGATTATGTAAAAATTGCGGTACGGTTGGGTCAAGATGCTCAATATCGTCAATATATATCTGATCAAGTTGCTGAAAATAAGCATAAGTTATATGGTGACTTTAAACCGGTAAGAGCATTGGAAGATTTTCTATTAAATGTAGTCCATAAACCAAGACAATTTGCGATGGAAACTGTTTCTGAAGCACTACAACTTGCTGTTCAACATCGTCAAGCCAATCGCTTAAACAAGGCTGTACAGGTTTACTATAAGATTTTGGAACAACACCATAATCATCCGGAAGCTTTATATGGCTTAGGGGTGCTGGCACAGCAAACAGGTCAGTATGATACTGCGGAGAAGTTGTTCAGAGCTACTGTGGAAGCGGAGCCGAATTCTGTTAAGGGTTGGTTCAGTTTAGGTAATTTGTGCCAAGGTCAAGGTCAGTTGTCTGAGTCGGTGGAGTGTTACCAACGAGTCTTAACAATACAGCCGAAGTTAATAGCGGTTCACAACAACCTTGGATATGCTCTACAACAACAAGGTAATTGGGACGATGCGATCGCATCTTATCAACAAGCTTTGGAGATTGACCCTACCTGCACTGAAGCTGATGTGAATTTGGGCAATGCACTCCACGCTCAAGGGCAGCTTTCCCAAGAAAAACAAGCACACTACGCACAATTGAACTATGAGCTAGGGGTTACCCGGCAAAAGGCAGGAGATTTGACTAATGCTGTGGCTTACTATCGCCAAGCAGTCGCGATGCAGTCAGATTTGCTAAGCGCTCATTACAATTTGGGAGTGGTGCTTCAAGACCAAGGTGAGTTTGAAAATGCGATCGCATCTTATCAGAAGGTTCTGGAGCTCAATCCTAGTTATGGGGAAGTCTACTTTAATTTAGGCACGATTTACCAAACTCAGAAGCAGTTAAAGGAGGCAGCATCTGCTTATCGACAAGGGCTAATGCTAGTCAATCCCCGGTATGAGAAAGTAGTAAATCCTGACAACGGTTCTGACAACGGTTCTACAGTATCTCCTGAGACACTAACACCACCGCAGGTAGAACAACCAGACGTTACTATCGGGGGATATCAGTTTCCAGGGATTCCGACCGTATCGGTAAGTGAAGACAAGCGACCCTTTTGGACAGTAATTATTCCTTTATATAACCGTACTGACTATCTTCTGGAATGTCTGGCGAATGTATTGGCTCAATGGCAGGGCGAGGAGGAGATGGAAATTTTGGTTATGGATAATGCCAGCACACCTCCTCTATACGATTTGGTGAATTCGATTGGGGGAGGGGTAGTTCGCTACTACCGCAATCCAGAAAATATCGGTGCGCGACGCAATTTTAATCTTGGTATTGCCCTCAGTCGCGGTCAGTGGATTCATGTGCTTCCTGAAGATGAGTATGTTCTTCCAGGTTTTTATTCCCGGTTGAAGAAGAGTCTAGAAACATGTAGTGATTCTGTGGGAGCAGCATTTACCGGTTATGAAAATATCAATGAGAAAGGAAAAATAATTTTCTCCCAAAAAGTGTATGGAAAAGACACGGGTATCCATCAAGATTGGTTGTGGAAAATTGGCACTTCTAATGTCTTGAATCCCTGTGCAGTTGTGATTCGTCGCTCCACTCATGAACATCTGGGGTGTTACGATCCGGAAAACACTTATACTCCTGATTGGGAACTTTATAAGCGCATTGCTAGTTTTTATGATTGGTGGTACGAAGGCGATATTTTGGCACGTTACCGTGAGCATGATAATAATATGACCAGTGAACTGATATTATCTGGAGCTCAAGCAACGTCTATCCGCCAGGGGATTGAAATTTCCGAGAGTTATCTTCCTGCTGAACATTGTGCCGCAATTACAGCCAACGCTCGTAACCATTACTTTAATTATTGTCTAGAGCATATGGTAATTCCCTTAAAGGCTGGGAATCTTGCTGGTGCATTTCGTCTGCTCCAAGAGGCACTCAAAATTGATCCGTCTCCTCAAGCTGTGGAGAAACTATTTACTTGGCTTACTAAAGCCGAAGCTGCTCCCCTACGGGATGAGATTGCTTCAAAGTTGCGCTCGATTATGTTGAATCATAGTTCAGAAAGTTTTTACTTTGCTTATCCCTAGTTAAAGCAGTTATCAATTACCAATTACCAATTAAAAACTAAAAATTGAGGATTACAACAGTGACACAACTTTCTGAAGCACTTCAAGTTGCTCTTCAATATCATCGAGGCAATCGCTTGGTTGAAGCTGAGCAAGTTTATCGTCAGATTCTAGCAGCAATACCTAACCAACCAGATGCCTTGTATGGGTTAGGAATGCTAGCACAACAGATAGGTAAGTACCAAAGTGCTGAGGAGTTTTTCAATACAACCCTCCTTGTAAATCCGGAGTCTTTCAAGGCTTGGTTCAGTTTAGGCAATTTGCGTCAAGCTCAAGGTCAATTGTCAGAAGCAGTGGAAGCTTATCAGCGAGCGTTAGCCCTACAGCCTAACTCGGTAGCGCTTTACAACAACTTTGGCTATGCTCTACAACAACAAGGCAAGTGGGAAAATGCGATCGCATGCTATCAAAAAGCTTTGGAGATTCAGCCCAACTTTGCTGAAGCTGATGTGAATTTGGGTAATGCTCTCTACGCTCAAGGGCAGCTTTCCCAAGAAAAACACGCCTACTACGCTGCATTAAATCACGATTTGGGCGTTACTCGGAAAAAAGGGGGCGATTTGAAGACTGCGGTGGCTTACTACCGGAAAGCGATCGCAATACAGCCAGACTTGGTCAACAGTCATTATACCTTAGGAGTTGCTCTGCAGGAACAAGGCAAATTAGATGATGCGATCGCATCCTATAACAATGTCCTCAAACTCAATCCCAGTAACACTGTAGTCTACACCACTTTAGTGCACAATAAATTAGCTAGGATTGACCGAGAGCAGAACAAATTAAACAACAAATTAAATCATCAATTAAACGGAGCAGATTCTAAGAAACGATTAAAGATAGCATTTATCTGTCAACCCTTTGTGATGACATCGTTTCCAAATCCGATGGATTCCATCGGGATTTTGACCTATGAATTCGTGCGTCTTTTAGTTCAAGATGGTGATGTTATTGTCTATACACCAGGAGAACGCTTTAATACGGCAAATCATGACGGAGTAGACTATCGATATATTCCCATAGGTCGGGATAAAAAACTGCTAAACTATCTAGAAAAAATTCCAGGATTCCAGAATCAACAACGTCCTATATTTGGCTCCCAACTCTATTACCTGGGATATATTTTACAGGTAGCAAATGACTTGAGAAAACAGCAATGTGATGTTGTTCACATTCACAACTTATCTCAGTTTATTCCAGTGATACGAGCCTTGAACCCAGGAATAAAAATTGCCCTGCACATGCATTGTGAGTGGTTGACCCAACTCGATCACAAAATTCTAGAAAAGCGGCTTAGTAAGGTAGATTTAGTTATTGGTACTAGTAAGTATATCACAGAAGGGATTCGCCAGCGTTTTCCTAAATTTGCCGAGCGCTGTCAGCCGGTTTTTAATGGGGTAAACCTTGATCGCTTCATGAATTTCTATGTCAGCGATAATCAGCAAAATGGCAACACCAACAATTATGCTAAACGATTACTCTACGTGGGGAGAGTATCTCCAGAAAAAGGCTCCCATGTCTTATTAGAAGCGTTTAAAAAAGTGCTCGATCGCTGCCCTCAAACCAAACTTGATCTCGTTGGTCCTGTAGGTGCATTACCCTACGACTATCTTGTGGGATTAAGTGATGACTCCAAAGTGGCAGAATTAGCGTCATTCTACGGTGATGAAAGTTGGACAGGTTACCTGAGACGATACCTGTCCGAATTGAATGATTACTTTGGTGCTGATCTAGCCAGCCAAGTATCCTTCACTGGCTCCCTTCCTCAATCCAAATTAGTCAATTATTATCAGCAGGCAGACATTTTTGTATTTCCCTCAGTATGTCACGAAGCATTTGGGATGCCAATTGTGGAAGCTATGGTCGCAGGTCTTCCCGTTATTGCTACCCAAGCTGGTGCTTTTCCCGAGATTGTGGAAGATGGTAAGACAGGTCTGCTGGTTGAACGGGGTAATGCTGATGCTTTAGCAGACGCCATCTTGCAACTTCTTTCTGACCAAGAACTTAGAACATCCATGGGACAAGCTGGACATCAGCGAGCGGTTGAAGTATTTTCTTTCGAGAAAGTTGTTGATGATTTACTTACGCAGTACAAGACTATTCTTTGAAAGCCAAAGGCAGAAGTGTTGAACATCCGAACAGGGAATAGTTACAAGTGACAAGTTACAGCGTTTTTCATAACTATTAAGTGCGCTTGACCCATTAAGAATTAAATTCGCCACGGGTCGCACCTGAGGTACAGAGGATTTTTTCCCTGTTCCCGTCTTGATGCAGTCGCTCATGGGGGAAACCACGGCAGTCGCTCATGGGGGGAACCCCCGCGTGAAGGCGCTGCCTCCCCAAGACCGCGCTGCATCGCTGTTCCCTGTTCCCTGTTCCCTAAAACCAAAGAATCTGTATCTAACCCAATTGAAAACTGCTGTAAAAATGAACAATAAATTATCCTTAAAAACTCTGGTACGCCAGTTTTATCGTTTTCTAATCCATAGTACCAGAGTTGAGTATGACAGAAATAATCTAAGACGATCGGCGATTATTTTTTCACCCCATCAGGATGATGAAACCCTTGGCTGTGGTGGAACAATTATCCGTAAAAAGCAAGCCGGGGCCGATATAAAAATTGTTTTTATGACAGATGGTTGTCAATCTCATGCTCATCTGATTCCAGAAAATCAGGTAAAATCAATACGCGCTAATGAAGCCTTGGCAGCCGCTCAACAACTTGGTCTGCAAGAGCATGATGTGAGCTTCCTGGAATTCAAAGATGGAACATTAGATAAAACCAGAAACTTTGCTATCCATAACGTCGCACAAATTATTCTTAACTATCTTCCTGAAGAAATTTTTATTCCCTACTATAACGATGGGGTGTCTGACCATAATGCTACCAATGAAATTGTGGTAGCTGCACTCAAAACAATTAAATTTGATGTGACAGTTTATGAGTATCCTATATGGTTCTGGAATCACTGGCCTTGGACAAGGGTGGAAGGGAGTAAACCAAACCTGGTCTCCTTTTTTAAAAAAACCATCATGTCAGGGTTTCGTTTACTGAATGATTTTAGATTATCTGTCTATATTGGTGATGTTTTTGATATCAAACGTACTGCCCTAGACCAACATCAATCTCAAATGAAACAACTAATTCCTCATCCACGCTGGCTAACCCTAAAGGATGTGTCAGAAGGGGAATTTTTAGACTGTTTTTTTCAAAACTATGAATTATTTCGTCGATATAGTTTGAATCATAATTCTGAATATTCTTGATGCAGTCGCTCATGGTTTGGGTTCTGTGTGCGGAACCTGCGTCCGCACCGCTGTTTGCCCCGTGGAAACCCCCTGTTCCCTTGCTGCATCGCTAGCGATAAATTAGGCAATTTGGCAACTTCATTCAAGATAATCATGAAATCATAAGTAACAAGAGTGTTCAAGATTTTTATCAGTCATATCAGTTCTGGATATATGGGGTATCATATATCCATTTTATTGTTTTTTATATTCTCAATAGGATAGGGAGTAGGGAAGTCATAATTTCCATCAATCAATCTGAGTTTTACATCTGTTTTACATCTCATTTAAAAACACTATATAAACATTAAGTAACAATATGCAACAATTAAATCCACCAGAAAATTTAGTAAACAAATCCTTCACAGACACATTCTCAGACAACTGTTGTGCAGGTAAAACCATTGGTACTAAAACTCCCAGTGGTACAGTTCGTAAGGGTATAGATGTCGAAAAGCTGATTGGGATTGACAATGGCGCATTACGTCTCCAGCCTCTGCTAAAACCTGCGTGGGGCAGACAGGGCATTGCTTATGGTCCGTACACCCGTACCAATGGACTGGCCTTTGCAGTGTTTCTGAGCAATGGTCATAATACATCCCAGACCGAAAGGATTGAGCCCCTGACAGAACGACTCCATCGGTGGATGATTGGTCCTGAGACAGATAAACCGGCTAAACGACTTCTGCGTTGGACTTCCAGTCAGGGAAAAAGCAGGATGCTGCGAAAGCTTCTATGGTGGATTCGTAGTACCTCCAGAATTTCCAAATATTTCAAACCATTTAAATTGCCAAATATTGATGAGAATCTAGCAGTGGGTTGGTTCCCCAGGGAAGTTCCTGTTGACCCAACTGCAGAGGGAAATGCCTTTATTGTTCATGCCACTGGGGCAGAAAATGGAGAGTTGTGGACTCGGTTGGGGGGGTATCTACTCTCAGCATTTACGGGCTTACAAAATCTCCAGGTTTATTACATCGTAGTTCTGCGGGAAAAGGGAGCTGCCTATTATGCTGCTTCTGTTCCTAATGCTCATGGTCTGGCGGCTTACCCTAACATGCGTCTCATTGCTATTGATCCTTTCAATGATGATCCGACAGTATATGCTGGTGTATACCAAAGTATTTTGGGACAGAATGGTTTTGAAGTCGATACGCGCATCTATGGCGCTAATGTAGTCCAAATTTCAGATATCGCCACCTGGTACGGTACAGCTCAGGCAGCAGATGATCTCATTGGTGATGGTTTGCTAGATGGTGCTGAAGCGGACAAGGGTGGTTTCTGGAGTGTCTCTCAAGGAAGTTATGAGTTAACAGCTCATGGTGCTAGAGCCACTCAACCGGATAGCGTCGCTATGTTGGAGTGTCCCACACCCTCTGGGCTAATCCATTTGCTGGTCGAAACCTCTACTCAGATAACTGGAGTCCGCATTGTGTGGCGTGTTCAGGATAAAAACCAATTCTGGAGTTTCCTAGCAGACGGGGACAAATGTCAACTTATGATTCAAGACCATGATAGCTGGGAATGTTTAGCTGTTAGCGATCTATGGTATTTACAGCCAAGAGCGATCAACTCTTTACAGATATTGGATGATGGTAAGACCTTTCGCCTGTATCTCAATGGCCAGTTAGTCTTTAACAAGTGCTTTACAGATACCCGCCTGGAAAACGCTACCGGTGTTGGCATCGGTGGGATTAACCCTAATCATAGTCTGTATTTTCGCTCCTTTGAGGCTCATCCACGCACTATTCCTATTCCTTCCGAACTCGACCTGGGCTCCCCTTGGGTAGTAGAGGGGACCGAAATGGCTATCACTGAAGATTTTGCTGGTGCAGCTGGGGACTTGATGGGAAAAACCACCACTAGTGGTAGCAAAGTCTGGCATCGGAATATTGGGCTAGGGGTAATTGAGCTGACTGGGAATAGTACAGCCAAAGTCCAAGCTGATGCTAAGCATCATAATCCAGGTCGCACTGCCTACACTATTGATTGGGATCACCCAGAAATAGCGGATTTACAGGTAGACATTACTCCCCCTGGAACTAGACGAGGACAGGGAGAAAAAGGTCGTGGAGGGTTTATCTTTTGGCAGGATGCTGACAATTATATCACTATCAATAACTGGTTAGATGACTGTTACGGTGGTGCTTCAATGTCTTCCTTTTTCTATCTCAATGGCTTTGAAGAATTATTTGATGCTGTCTGGACAAATGTGGGGAAACGCATTTCCTGGGGGGTCTCCCATCGGCTCCGCATGATTTTTGATGGCATGAATTATATGATATTCATCAATGATGAACCAGTATTGTATCGTGCCCTGACAGATGTTTATCCAGATGCGGCGCGTCTTAGAATTAACCGAGTTGGGATTGTCGCTAACTGGGAATGGGGGAATGATACAGGAAGTGTATTTCAAAACTTTGTAGCAAAGGTTTAGACTAATGAATTTAAGCAATCAAGAGGTAACCCTTAACAATGGAGTAGGTGCAGGACTAAAATTCCATGGGGATGGTTCTAATCCTGATTTTGCACGTGGTACCTATGAACTTCCACTTCAGAAGGCTTTAGCAAGCTGCTTAAACCACGATCATATCTTCTATGATATCGGTGCTAATATTGGTTTTTTTACTATTATTGCTGCGAAGCTAGTTGGGCCATCTGGACAGGTTTATGCGTTTGAGCCAGTGCCAAACAATGCTAACATTATTCTACGGAATGTGGAGCTTAATAGTTTCTCCAATGTTACTGTTTTCCCACAAGCCGTTTCTGACTCAACCGGAACCGGAGAATTGTTGCTAGCCCATCATTCAGGGGGAGCTACTTTAGCGACAGCGGGTACACCTCCAGATCTCAGGGGTGAAATGACAGTTGACCTTGTATCTATTGATGATTTGGTGTCCCAAAAGACTTTGAAACCTCCAACGGTTGTCAAAATCGATGTGGAAGGAGCAGAAATTAATGTTTTAAGGGGGATGATTCAAACTATTAAAGACTATCAGCCCATCCTGATTTATGAAGTAGATGATGGGAATCAAGAGTCCTTTAAACTGAAGAATCAAACCATTGAGATGTTTATTGACTCTCTAGGATATAAAATCATGCCCCTGGAACCAGCTTATCCCAATATTCCCTGGTATGTTGGACATGCGATCGCGTTTTCAAATCTCAACTGAAAATGCTATATTTTTGTAGTAAGCATATGCGCTACGCGCACGCTACGCGAACAGCCGTTAGCTGTCAGCAGTCAGCCGTTAGTGGTCAGCTTATTGTATTCAAAAGCTGTTCGTAAAGTAGCGTGCCCATAGCGCATAAGCTGATAGCTGATAGCTGATAGCTGATAGCTGATAGCTGAATGCTTAGGAATTCTAAGCAAATTCTAAAATATGCTCAGCAGTAACTTGAGCTTGTTCCAAGTGAGGCACATGACCACAGTCTTTAATCCAGATTAATTGAGATTGTGCGATCGCATCGTTAAACTTACTAGCAGCAGCAGTCCCTAAAATTTGGTCATGGTCACCCCATAAAATTAGAGTTGGCTGGCTAATCTGAGCCAGCTTATCCCCAAAATCACCATAACCACCACTTTTGGTAAACGCAATCAAGGCTTGATTCCAACCAGGCATTTCTAGGTGCAATGCAGCACAAATTCGGGCATCTTCAGAGGCCCAACCTTTATCATAGTAAGCGTTTTTACTGATACTTTGCCTGACCTTGGGATTCGCCAAAAATGCTGTCGCTAGGTAGCCTAAGGGAGGAAATAAGAACTTCCCAATCGGGGGAGCCTTGGTGCAGCCAGCGCTATCTATTAATACTAACTGTTTAACTACCTGGGGGTAAGTGAGGGTAAAATCAATCGCCGCTGCACCTCCCATCGAGGCTCCGACTACAATGACTGGTGTTCTAATCAGGGTTTTCCAGAAATAATAGAGATGAGTTGCGATCGCATTGGGACTAAACGGAGTCCCTGCCATGCGATCCGTAAAACCAAAGCCCAATAAATCCACTGCCCAGGTTTCATTGTCCTGAGCCAGCAGTGGTAGCAAGCGGCGTAATTCTAGCAGGGAACTATCGAAGCCATGGAGTAACAGAATTGGTGTGCCACCCTTACCCTGATTAACGTAAGTTGTGGCAATAGCCTGTGGGCTGAGGGGAGTTGAGATAGCTTGACGCTCAATACTCTGAGCAAGGTCAATCGAGGTAGACTCAACTAGCTGCTCGGTGTTGGAGGGAAGAAAATCAGGAAACATCAGTTATTTATGGCAGTTCTCAATTGGGTAAGGATTTATGTTCTTACGAATCTCTCGCTATAATCCTCTGATTTAGCGACGAGAGTAGTCAATGCCTAATCCTTAAAGAAGCCACTTATTTTAGATCAATTTGGTGAATCGCCTGTAGCCGTTGTTACCTCTGTAGGCTTGCCATCCTTCCCTTCTACTTTCCCATTATATTGGTTCTTTAATGCTTGAATTTCTTTTTTTACCTGATCCAGCTCCTCTTTAATAGCCTGAGTTTGCTGTTGGAGAAGCTCGTTCATAAAGTTTTCCATAATATTTCGTATAGGTCGCCACAATTGTTGCCAACGTTGATAGTCTTCCTCAAGTAGCTGCAAATAGGCATCACTACCGTGAGGAAACGGAATGCCCCCGAAGAATTCTACAGCTCCGCCAAAATCCACAGAGACACCCTGGGAACCCAGTCCCACCAAGGTGTGTAACTCTCCAACAGCAGTACAGTTTGATAGGTACAAGTTCCCAACCCGCAAACCATTCCCAGTCAAGATATTTAAGGGGAAGGGGGGCGGAAGTGGCATACTAGGAGTTATATCCAATAAATTTTCCACGCGATGAGTCAGCCCTTTACCGATTTGTCGCTCGTAGTAGTTGGCAAATAACTCATTGCCTACTTTTGGTGCGGCAATCGTGTAGACTTTGATCATCACAGCCGAACCAAAGTAACGCCGCAAAGCTACAGCACCGAGGAAGGCTAAGGAACCGCCTAAACTATGACCAGTGACATAAACGTCCACTGGATCGTTGAGTTTTTCGAGTTCTAGCACCCTACTTTGTTGAAAATCTAAAATGTCTATTAGCTCGTCATCATTACCAAGTTCCTCATCTGCCACTGCTTCCTCAATCAGTGCTCTGGCTTCGAGCTCAAAATCAGTACCGAGTCGAATTGCTCCAGCATCGGCGATAGCTGTGATGCAGGCAAACTGCCTTTCATAAGTCATCTGGTGGATCTTGTCAAAATCTTTGGCTGTGAGTTTACCTAGTAAGGTCTTAAAAAAGATTTCGAGTTGATCACAAACGGATTCAGAGGCTTCCAAAAATCCTTGAACGACTTTAATTCTTTTATCAGTGACGGAACCGTAGTTTACTAAATCCCAGTCCATGTTGTATACCAGGTCGGTTAGTTCAAAAGCCCCGCGATCGGTCACGATTGAGCCTCGGAAAACCACCGTATACTGATGACCGGTTGTTTTTTTGGCAATAAATCCACGTACATTGCTTTCATCATTGCGGATGCTGTGGACAAATTTCCAGTCTTGAGAGCGGTAAAGGGAATTGTAGATTTCTTGAATTTCTATGTCGTTGACATTCCCATCATCATACTGGTATAATGAGTATATTTGCTGAGAAAATTTGGCCATTAATATGGCTTCATCAAAGCTAAAACCACTTTTGATATTCTGGGGCATATTCATAGTTCATTTACCTCCTGAGCTTATTCATAAGTTTGCACACTTTCTTGATCGTTCAAGCTTATTATACTTAGATTAATTTAACTATTAATATACAACATAATTATAGGGGTTTAGGGGACAATAAAGTTGTTCGTTGGGCGATCGCATTCGGGTGCATCTCATTTTTGTTGTTTGACAAGGTGGTGCGTTACGGGGCGGGCTGTCTAAACCCTGGCTACGAG
>NZ_CEYLVT010000192.1:0-14416 GCF_982860115.1 Moorena sp. | reverse complement strand
ATCCTACAAACTTTACATACCAAGCATTTCAGGCTGTTTCGTCGCCCCCCCAGCACCTTTTCCTGAGGCTGCACATTAAGGCGTAAATAGACCGGATCGAGCGACCGTCGAATTTTCCTCAAAACTTTGTGAATGGGTTTGTCTTGCGTATATTGACGCATCGACTTTAAAAACTGCTCATAATTCCGGTGAAACCACCAATTTTTTACTGCCTTACTGGAATTATATACTTTAAAGAGATAATCCCCATAGAAGCTGGGATCAATTCCTGCAAATCCACAAATTTTTTCAAGCACAGATTTGGGATTACGGGATAGTTCTTCATAAAAATTGACATAAATTCTATCGGATCCGAATAACTCAAAGTAAGGCTTTAAGTAGACAGAATAACGCCCTTGCTCAAGGGAACGCATATAGGTATAGGTATTTTCGTGATCAAAATTATCCTTAATTAATTGCTGTTCAACATAGGTATCAAAACTGATATCTTGAGGAAGATACTCTTTTTGTTTAGCAAACTTATACCAAGAAATTAATCGAGAAACCGGTTCCCTTAGGATAAATATAAGTTTTACATTTGGTAGAGATAGTTTTATTTTATGGGGTGTCCCTGATGAGTAAAGATAGTCTGGTGTTGCCTCCATCCGAATTTTTTCGCAATGGGAGCACTGAGCAGAACGAAAAATATCATCATATTTTTCTAGACCATCTTCATATCGATAGTTGGAAGCTTCAGGATAATCTTTATCCAAAAAGAAGCGAATTTCTTTGAGGTTAGAGGTACACACTTGAGGATGATCAGCTAGATAATAAAATAGTGATGTTGTTGCCGCTTTTGTTGTCCCTCCAATAATCAAGTAAGAGTGCTGTTTAACCCTTGAACTATTCATAGAGTTTATTACCTCTCATTAACTAGAATGGTTTTTGAGCAGAGAAACACCCTTTTGATGGAGTAGATAGATGATGAGTATCACATAGATAATAGCCATAACAGGCCAACTCATAGCAATACCAATTAATCCCCAAACTTGCCAAAATAACCAACTCAGAGCAACCCCTACAAATGCCATGGTCACCATACTCCAGACAACCAAACCATAAGCTCTCTGAGCATACAAACCAGCTTCAAGCACGGGGATTAGAGAAATAAATGCCAACGACAGCCCTAACCACAAGAAGACTTGAGACGTCTGCTCAATAGAGGTAGCTTCAAAAGAACCATGTCCGTATAGCAAACGAATGATTTCTCCATGAGATACCACAATGAAAAGTACTGCAGGTAAGCTTACTAATAGGGTTTTAGTCAAGTTTTTGCGCAAAGCCGATCCCAACCGGGATTTATGCCCAGCTAAGTCATGCTCTGTCATGGCAGGCAAGCTGGTGGTAGCAATACTGACACCAATAATCGTTTGAGCAGCGGAGACGATCCGAATTGCAAAGTAGAATGTGGAGACCCCGCCAACTGCTACTAAAGAAGGCAGCATCTGACTCTTGACTAGATTAGAGCCTAGCTTAATAACAAAACCGATAGTGGGTAAAGAACCTGCTTGCCACAGACGCAGTAGGTCATCTTTGCCAGCCCACGCCAACCATTGATGTTGGTGTCCCGCTTTAAAAGCATCTAGAAATACCAGCACAAAGAATCCAGCAAATCCCAAGGTATAAGCGTACGCTATCCACAGAGCAATACTAGACTGTTGCCATCCCAAGCCAATCGCAGCCACTACGAAACCTGGTGCGATCGCATTCCGCAGAGCTACCGCACTAAAGCGCCTTTGGCTGTTGAGGATCACACTAAAGACCGCAATCCCAGGAGCAAACAAAACCATTGGCGCACAGACCCGAAATAAAAACGTTGCTTGTGCTCTACCCTCTGGAGAAAATCCTGGGGCTAACCCAGTTATTATCAATGGCGCTAGAATTTCCAACAGAATAGTTAGACTAACGCCGAGTACTAAAGCTAAATTGACAATGCCACTGACCAAGCGATGATATTCCCTGTGACTCAGAGCATCTCGGCGCTCCATAAACATTGGAACCAAGCTTTGTCTAGTTCCCTCCCGGCTCACGGTATCAATTAGTCGCGGTAAGCTCAGGGCAACAATCAAGGCATCTGTGGTTTGACTAGTGCCCAGTTTCGCCGCCATCAAAATGTCTGCAACCCACGCCAGTAGCATACCGAAGAAGGTCAGTGACATCACTCGCAGCGTGGGAGATTTCCACCCTTTGATTATACGCTTGGATAGGTTCATTGCTATTAGTTACAGCCTAGACCTGATTAAGGTAGGAGACTTGGAGTTTTTCCCAATTGGATTGTCCATGCTATTGACATCTCCCCCGGCTGAAGCACGGAGGATTCTACAAGGTTGTGAAGTGGCGGGTTGAAACCGCGCCACTTCACAGCTTGTTCGATATGATCTAGAAAGAGATTTAAAAAGATCATGTCGATGTGGGAGTGTCAAAGCTCCCCTACCCACCTTGGTCAGGTCGATACCTAACTGTGTGGCTACTTTTTTGGCTATGTTTGCGGCACCGTTACAATCGGCATTGATCAGGTGTCCAAAAGAAGTTTTGTACAGCCCGCGCCTCATCCTTCTACCTGATGCTTTCCATCCACTGGGTTTTTCACCGTGTTTTGGTAATGGGTCATCATCCAGAAAAGACGCCTTACTGGTGTACGACTCTTCAGTAATTGTTAGCTTGATACCATATTCGGAACAAAGTTGTTTCAGTCTTTCGATTAACCTTTTAGTGGGGATGACTACAAAGTTTTGATTTCCTAGTCGCCCCATATTTAAAGAATCTTTTTGACGTTCGTTCCACCCGATAATTAAATTTCCAATGCGGTCACAAAGGCAGCGATTGATTATAAACCTAGCTGCTTTATTTATCGCATCCCTGATCTGATTATTTCGTTTTCTTTGCACTCGTGCTAGGTTCGCATCCCAGTAAAACTCAGGTTTACCGGTTTTATACTTCGCGACTAATCTGGCATAACCTTGATTCATTGATTTGAGTTTGCGGCCATCAATGATTAGGCTTTTTCCTTGGGTTGAGACACCAGTTAGCCAGTTATCACCACCGTGGTCAAAACTCCACGCTTGGGAATAGTCTAGGTTAGGATTATTTTCGATCAACTGCTTCTCATCATCAATAACCCAGTCAATCCATAATTGTCCTAGGTACGGGCGAACAGTTACCTCTTTAACCCAATCTGGATCTATAAACCCGGGCGGCGAGAGTGTAATCTCCGTAAGTAATTCTGGTTTGCTCTCTTTACTGATTGACGGGTAAAATAAGCCATTCTTATAAGTCAGCGCTTGCCGAGGAAAAGTAACAGCAGCCAGTCCCCCTTTCTGGCGGTATCTGAGGAGCCTTGGTCTATTTACCTGACCTTTATAGTAAAGACTAACTAGCTGGTTATAACTAGTAATTGATTCGGCTACAGATTTGAGGGTTTGCTGTGCGGACTGAGCAGCCATTGCTTTGTAGTGAGAGCTATCTTTAAGACTTTTGCACAATTCTGCGTATTTAACGCTACACTTGTAAGTTTTCCAGCCGTATCTTAGATCATCCCCTTTCCAGTAAGTCGTAAATGCTTCGGGCTGCTGTTCTAGCCAACCATAATGTTTTTGTTTGGAGTAATACGTAGCACAATTCCATAAGCTATTGGCCTGTTCGCACTGAAATAGCCAAAAAGCATTTTCTTCATCTGAAAAGTTGGCTTTTAATGGAATTGTTTTGTACACGTCACTATCACCTCCTTCTTTAGATTATAACTTATTGGAATGGATACATCGGGGTAAACCCCGTCGCGTCCGTTTCATCCCCCCTTTAGAAAAGGGGGACTCTCACGTTCCCGGATCTTTTGGTAGTTTCCAACAATTTTGTAATTGTTGGTAGATCCAAATTGTTCCTACTTTTCAATTTACTGGTTTAAGACTCAGGTTGAAGTACCGGAGTGGAATCTTTGGGAGCATCTGTCTTAGAACTTGGTTTTTCCCAGGCCAGGATAACCAGCCCAGTTGTCATTAACAGGGAAAGCGCTACAGCTCCGAGGATCACCGTTTTTTTTGTATTACCAACAGGTTCTTTCGGTAAGTTCGGCTCTACTAACAATTGCAGGGTTGGATAAGCACTAGCATGATCCGATTTATTGACGTTTAATTGAGCCGACTTGGCCGTAAATATAGCTTCCGAGATTTGCACCTCTCGCTCAAGCTCAGTCAGGGTTAACTGCTCCTGAATCAAGGTCTGAAGTCTAGACTCTAACTGAGCAATTTGTTCTGCCAAGGTGTTAACTTGACCCGTTAGTCCCTGTTGTTGAGCTCTCTGGTTGATTAACACTTGTGCCAGATTTGCTCGACCTGTCTGGGCATCTAAGCCTAAATTGAGATTATCCAAACGTTGAACATCCATCCGCTTGCCCAATAGCTGTTGGCTACGAGCAAGTAATGCCTCAAGCGCCGCTTGCTTGTTAGCTTTGAGATTAATCACCTGAGGGCTGTTTGGTGTCCATTGAGAATTGAGTATCGTTAGGTTAGCGCTAATATCGCTATAGTTTTGCCAAAGTTTTTTAAAGACTTCATCATCCTGAAGCATCAGAGCATCGGCTGCTTGGTCAGTTGACAACCTTAGGTTAGCTTCTAGCTGCCTTAATCCAGAGGTAGAAGCTTGCTGCTGAGCCAATAAATTAGCACGCTCCACTCGCAACCTCTCTACTTCTTCTGAAAGGTTCTTGATTTGTTCAGAAATTTTGAGCAATGACTTCTTTTTGAATTGAGACAGCTTTGTTTGGGCTTTTTTTAAGTTACTATTAGCAGAGTCTAACGCTAACAACGTCTTGTTATCCTGACGAGATGATTCTTCTTCTCTTAAGTCATAAATCCGTTTAACTAACGCTTGATAAAAAGCCCGAGTATTTCCCTGAGCTTCCGATGGGCTTTTGCCATCCGCTTCAAATTCTATGATAGTGGTACCTCTATCCAAAGAAACCCTTGGCTTGGCAAACTCTTCAAAATCTTTGACTGAAGTCTTAACAGCAGCAGCAGCTTCTTTTAAAACTACTTCACTCATGGCGATATACTGGTAGTTCTCTCGTGGATCTACCTTTAAAAGATATCCGTAAGGAGATTTCTCACCTGGATTGGAGGAAGCTTGACCGACTCCAGGGAGTTGAACAGATCCTTGAGAACCCACACCAGGTATAATCGCTGCTGCCTTACTGGTGTAAGTTCGAGGGATTTGCTCGAGCACAAAAAAAGCTAAACCGAAAATAGCAGCATTGCTCAAAATACCCAAACTTATGTAGGAAAACCATTTTAAGCGATTGGGTCGAGAACGTTGGCGTGCTTTTGGTAAGCCTCGAATCGGAATTGAAGATTCTGTCATCTGTCTGTCATCAAGTAGATGCAGTCCACAAATTTACATTCAGACTAAATTATGAATATTTTGTGATTATTGTAGTTCAGATCCGGTACTTTTAAACGATTGCGGCCAATGGCATAAATCCTTTAGCTGCTATTATAGAACTAGTTGACAGAACTAGATGACGCGCACAATAGGTTTTTTTGGCTATTCATTAAAAAAAACCCCCATAGGACTACAAATGCAGATGGGGTTAACCAAGGCCAACTAACAACGGCCTAGTCTAATAGATATTAAGATTCACGTGATCAATCAGTTCTGATCGATTTTCCACTTACCCTACCAGGGAAGCCAAGGGTTAAAAACCGTGTCCAAAAGGCCACGCTACAGGAAAAACCGTAGTCAAAAGGCCACGCTACTCAAAAAACCTCTAACTTCCCAATTCCCGAGAACGCTGATAAGACCCCAAAACCGCCTCAATCAAAGCCGAGCGAAAACCAGCTTTCTCCAACTTAGCGATCGCAGCAATGGTGGTTCCCCCAGGACTAGTAACCTGATCTTTCAATTGAGCTGGATGCATTTGAGTTTCTTGTAACAGCTGGGCTGTCCCCAATACTGTAGACTGAGCCAACTGTAATGCGATCGCTCTGGGTAATCCAGCTGCCACGCCCCCATCTGCTAGGGCTTCCATCAAAATCGCCACATAAGCTGGGCCTGACCCAGATAAACCGGTCACCGCATCCATCAGGTGTTCCGGAATCTCTACTACGTCACCAACAGCCCTAAAAATTGTCTTTGCTTGCTCCATTTGATCAGGCGAAACCCATTTTCCAGCCGCTAGTGCTGTGATTCCCGCCCCAACTGTTGCAGGAGTATTAGGCATTGCCCGGATCACTGACTGGGATGGAAAAGCGTTTTCGAGCCGTTCCAGAGGCACTCCAGCTAGAATTGAAATCACCATTGGCAACGTTCCTAAGCTGTGACCGTTGTCACCTCTACCCATTACCAGTTCTGCTGCTACCGCTTCAAATACCTGAGGTTTAATTGCTAGTAACAAAACCTCTGATGCTGCCGCTGCGGCTTGGTTATTAACAGTTACCCTGATCCCGTATTCTTGCGCCAAACCATCGCGGCGCTGCTCCAGCAGCTCACTCACCAAGACCTCATCAGGCTGGTAAAGTTGTTGGGCAAGTAGGCGGGATAGGAGGGCTTCTCCCATGACACCGCCACCAATTATGCCAAGTTTTATAGGCAACCCAACACCTCTCTTTTCAACTATTTAATGTTATTCACGCGCGCACTAGACACTTGTCAAGTCCTGACTCTTACTGAGCCATTTGATCTGGCTCAGAACCCCAGGCTGGTGACGGAGCTGTCTGACGGGGAGGAGGAGCCTGGGGAGTAGGTATTTCATGAATCACACCAGACTGAGTACTTACCTGAACACAGCTTGGTGTAAACAAGAAAATACTTTCACCAATACGCTCTTGATGACCATCAATAGCGTAAGTCCCACCAGCCACAAAGTCAACTGCTCGTTGTGCTTGGTCTGGATCCATGATGGTCAGGTTTAAGACCACCGACTTCCGTTCCCGCAGTGCCTGAATCACTTGGGGCATTTCTTCAAAGGAACGAGGTTCAATCACTGCAACCTCAGAAAGGCCATTGACTGCTCCAGGCATGCCAATCACATTATTGATGGGAGATGGCCCTACCCCTGCTTCTGATACCGTTGTCCGCTCCCGAGAACGGCGTCTGGTCGGACGTTCCTCCTCTGGTGGCGGTTGAACCGGTTGCTCTTGTGGGTAGGGAGTTGGGTAGGCATCCCCCTCAATGTCTTCATATTCGTATTCGTATTCAACTGGCTCATTCAGACCGACGAAATCGCGCAGCTTATTAAAAATACCGCTCATAGTCAACTCTCCATCACAACTTCAGTGTAAGCTTCTGCAAAGCCGATAATCGACCTTCTCTAGGGCAGCAGTCTTTAGTAGATGCTTAGACTAGAACTTCAACAGTCTAACTTACCCCTGAGCTTACTTAATAATTTTCACCCTTGAGAACACCACAAGGCTATCAATATAAAAAATAGATCTGCCTTCTGCTCGGAGTGTAGTTTTTGAAAAAACACTCCGAGCAGAAGGCTATGCCATTATATATAAGAGGGCAATATTGATGATGGATGTGGTTGGGTACATACTACCCCATTACTTCCTCATCCCATAATCTAATTTCAGCCAAACCTCACAATCGTCGTTGACACCTACTTCTAGCGGTAAGACCAACCCATTGAACAACCTTCGATGTGGTTGTGGGTACTCCAAATTTAGCATCCGGCAAAAGAAGCCCCAGGTCCTAAACACTTTTGGAGGCAATCCCGCCGATGGAGCAGCATCAGCCCCTCCCCTAGCTTCTAGGGACATAGTTTTAGTAAAGGCAATCAGCGGTAGATTTGGTGGGATTTGTTGGCGAATCTTGGTAATGGGTTCTGTAATTAAACTAATCATCGGAAGGTTTCCTGATGGAACTTATTGGAAGGTTTGCTGATGGATAATTCTAAGCTGCTCATAGTCAGCCGATGAACCACTGCGCCTAAGTAAACGAAGGCGATTTTCTACCAACAGGCGAGCCTCAGAACGACTGATGGGCTCAAAGGCAATGCCATTGGTAGTACTTTTCACCAAAAAGAAAAGTCTCTGGGCATAGATCGTAGTGAACAACTCTTGTTGTGGTTCAACAATGCAAACCCGAAACAGTAGACCAAAATTGGGGTGATTGAGGTAGTTTTCAGAACTCATCAAAATCCATATTAGGCGGGACTTGAGCACCGAACGATCTTGGGTTTTGGGAAAATAAGTCATTGCCATGGCTTATTTTCCCTTAGTAAGGTTAGTGGTATTATGCCAGGGGTTTGGTTGGGAGCGTTAATTCAAGTAAGACTAGGAGTCAGCAAGACCCTAACAATTCCTAAAGACCAAAACCGAAGTTATAGAGATAATAGCTTGAGCGCGTGGATTTGAGTTTACCAGGGAGAACAATTAGGGCTAGTGGTGATTTTGTTTCTAACGGCATTACACTTGTAAGATAATGGCCATCTGTTATAATTTACCAAGTCTACCCAAATCTGCTATAACAGCTCTCCTACCTTGGTTGAACTCCTCAATACCGATACCAACCGATTTGAGATAGACTTAGGATTGAGAAGAAGCCCATAGGGAAAGAGCATGGGGAGGAAAAAAATACACTAATAGTTTTGGCTATAGTTTTGGCTATAGTTTTGGCTGTTACTTCGTGAAACTTTAATAAAGATTGCTCAGAACTCCACATGTTTGAAAAATTATAAGTCAATAATGGTTATACAAACTAATAATCACCATAATAATTAGCCAACTCAACTATCCGGATTAACGAGTCTAATGACTGAAAAATTTAGTGAACAAGAGACAAAAACTATCAGTATAGAGTGCATCTAGATAATAACTGATTAGGCGTTTTCAGGATGTTATTGATTAAGGGTAAGCCTTTTCCTAATAGCCTAATCTCGACCCTGCAATCTTTGTAGGGTCATTATTATGAATTGATAGTGATTTTACAATTACCGAATGTTAGTTCGTCTCAATTGCTGGGCATCTTAGTGAGTAAGTCCTGGTAAATTGGTCACTCAATTTGGATAGTAGGCTGACACACTGGGCTGTTAGTCTGTGAACTTTAATCGATAAATCTTTGAGGAGTAAAGTAGAAACATCATGTTTGACTGCATAATCGTTGGTGCGGGACCGGCTGGTGGAACAGCTGCTTATCACCTGGCTAAAGCTGGAAAGTCTGTGGTGGTTCTAGAAAAAGAATCCTTACCCCGGTACAAGGCTTGTAGTGGTGCGGTTTCCCCACAAGTGCAACAGTGGTTTGATTTCGACTTTACACCTGCCATATCTCTCAAAGCTGAGAGTGTACGCTACACCTGGAAAATGGATGACCCAGTAGAGGTGAAACTGGACACTCAAGAACCCGTTTGGATGGTGCAACGAGATGTTTTCGATCACTATCTCATCCAACAAGCCCAAAAACAAGGTGCTGAAATTCGAGATAATACAGCAGTTACAGGGGTAGAGTTTAAGGGAGACCACTGGCAGGTCAACACTGTCAATGGCACTGTTGAAGGTCGCTACGTGATTGCAGCTGACGGTGCTACTGGACCGATGGCAAAATGGTTGGGATTCAAAGAACGTAAGTCACGTTTAGCATTAGCCCTAGAGGTGGCCAAATCGGACACCAATAGTAAGGAGATCCATTTTGACTTTGGTCAAGTCAAAAATGGCTTTATCTGGAGTATTCCTAAACCCGAAGGCTACTCCATTGGTCTTGGCTCCTTACGGGGTGGTGACCTCAAAGACATGGAAAAAATAGTCAAAGGTTATGCCGAGAAATCCGGCTTAGACTTGAGTAGCTGTCAACAGCACGAAGGTGCCATCTGTGTCTGGGAAGGTCAGGAAAAGCTGCATACACAAAATGCTGTATTAGCTGGGGAAGCTGCCTGTGTGGTGGATCCCATGACTGCTGAGGGAATTCGACCCTCTATGTTCAGTGGCATGAAAGCAGCTGAGGCCATTCAACAAGCTTTGGCAGGTCAAGCAGATGCCTTAGAAAACTATACCCAGGTCATGCAGGAAGAACGGGGAACTGATATGAGTTGGGCTGCTAAGCTCGCTGGAGCTTTCTACCGCTTTCCTGGAATTGCTTACAAAGTCGGCGTTAAAAAACCCGTTGCTACTCAAATCATGCTCAACATTCTCTGTGGGGAATTACGCTACTCCGATGTGGTCAATCGTGCCATGAAGCGCTTGAACCCATTAAGCGGGGGTTAATAAGTGATCAGAATTATTGATTTGATCACGTCTTTTATCACCTAAATAGTTAGAGTTGTTGAGGGTTGACAGTCAAGAGTCAACCCTCAATCGTTAACAGATAACAGAATTAATGTCGGGTAAAAATGACCATACTTGACCCCACCACAGGACTACGGGCAACTAACGTTCCCTCTAGGTCAGTAATTTCCAACTTGCTAAAGTCTAATTCTTGAGACTGGCTCAGCATCCTTTGAGCTAAGCTATTCTGCTGAGCATCGTTGAGTTGGTACCACTCATCACTGACCTTGACCAAGAGCATACTTCTGAGAAAGTTCGCCTCAATTGCTTGAATCAGGTCATTACCGTACTGAGCCGTAATACCCGCAATTTGATTTTGAATTGCTACAATCAGGCTTTGTTCAGGAGTTAACTCTGGTGTGGGTATGGGTTCCGATTCCACAAGTTGTGATTCCTCAGCCACTTCCAAATTTTCTGGAGAATTAATGGTATCACCAGGAACTTGTGCCACCTGTGCTGGTGTCTTTGGTAGAAGCGCTAGTGTTGTCCATAGAATGACTACTACCACGCTTGCGATCGCACCAGTCAACATCCAATCAGACAGTTTTTCATTCCAAGCTGCCGGTAGCAAGGAGCGGACTTTTGTCAAGGTGCCATCCCAAAACCGGCCAAGACTACTAAGAATAGGAAGTAACCGATTCATTAATCCAGACTTAGGCTCAGAAGACGATAACTTTCCCTTGCCAGTTGTCTGAGGTGATTGACTTGTTGTTTCCAAGCTGTCTTCGGATTTATCTGTCACTGATGGTGTCGGCGGCGTTTGAATTGGTTCATCCTTTGCCGCTTCTGGCTGCTGTTTTTGCTCTTCTGACATTGTATTTCCTCCCAGGCAGCGCCATTTGTTGATTCAATGGATTAACACTCCTCCCTACTCACTATATGCGAACCAACATCTGTAGGTACTGACACAGACTTCTTGACCATTTTGCCACAAAGAACGAGCATTCTTGACTGTTGTAGTGCGAAGGGATAGCAACTTTTGTTTTTGCTTACTTCCGTACTATATGCTCTAGCCAATTAGGAATTAGATCAGATTTGCTAATGCAGCAATGGTCAACTTGCTTACTAGAAATGCAATGTTGTATCACTACCTATTTATCACTACCCTCAAAATGTTCCCATAATGTTAATGGGAAATTGAAGAGGTATTATACCCAATCAATTTCCCAGTATCAAAGCTCCGTCTTCAAGGTAGGAGGGCGGAGATATTTGCGGTTCGGTTATACCGCAGCAAAGTAAACTTTTGATTTAACAGGGTCAGGGTTCATAGTTTTGTCACCTGGTTGCCACCCTGCTGGGCAAACTTCATCGGGATGAGTTTGAACGTATTGAATCGCTTTCAAGGTACGCAGGGTTTCGTCAACGCTACGACCAAAGGAGAGGTTATTGATAGTAGCGTGCTGGATAATGCCCTCCTTGTCGATGATGAATAAACCACGCAAGGCAATACCGGCTTCCGGGTCAAGAACGTTGTAAGCTGTGCTGATTTCTTTTTTGATATCAGAAACCAGAGGATAAGCTAAATCGCCTACACCACCATCCTTGCGGTCAGTCTGAATCCAGGCCAGGTGAGAGAATTCACTGTCAACAGAGACGCCAAGGACTTCGGTGCCTAGTTCTTTGAATTCTTCAAAGCGATCGCTAAATGCAGTAATTTCGGTAGGACAAACAAAAGTGAAGTCTAGGGGATAGAAAAACACAACGACGTATTTACCACCATAGTCAGACAGTTTAATTGTCTTGAACTCTTGCTCGAATACAGCAGTGGCCGTGAAGTCGGGAGCCAGTTGGCCTACCCGGAGACATCCTTCTGTTGTAGTCATGTAGTTATGCTCCTTATAGTGTGTAGGGTGTCAGTTGGCTACAGATTGCTGATCAAGTGGTGGTCACCTCAAACCGTGCTACCCATACTATTTCTCAAAGTGCTGGCTAAATACATACATCTTGAGAGGGAATTCATGGATAAGAAAATGATCTACCCAATATCCGATTTTCATGGCCACACCATGATCTGTAACCAACCACACAAATGGTATCAAATCTAATTGATTATTTACGAACCTTTACAAATATATCATAGTCATAACGATTTTGATTAGTAGGGTTTCCTTCAGGTGCGACCCGTGGCGAATTTAATTCTTAATGGTAAGAGCGTACCTAAGTATCCAGTATTAGGAAATACTTGATGGCGCTTTATCCTCGATCCTTCCCAATTACTCTTTTACACTTGATTCTTCATCCTTCAAGAATACTCAATTCCAACAGGGTTACCTCCCAAACCAATCGCGGCTGAGCATAACTTAGCAGGTATCGCCGAGCTTGCTCTAGCTTTTTAATCATGTCTGGTTGAGTGTGTGATTGCCAGTAGCAGTGTTGTAAATACTTCACTAACCAAAGCTGAGTGTGGGTATCCAGCTTGTTGTCGATTTCCTTTGCCAGTTCCAACGCTTGACGGGATGTGTGGGGTAACTGGGTAAGTTGGGTAAGTAAGTTTGGAGGCATAGCTTGGAGTTGCTCAAAAGCAGCGATCGCTTCCCCCGGACTTCCCTGGGCAATGGCGAGTACTGATGGTTCCTGTAAAATCTGTTGATGACCGGTTTGCCGCAGCACTGTTGTCATAGTTTCGGGCCCCAGGCGATAAAATGGAATCCGCTGACAGCGAGACACTAGGGTTGGCAACAAAGATTCAGTGCTAGGTGCGATCACTATCAACGTAGCGTTTCCCGGTTCTTCGAGAGTCTTCAGCAAACCATTGGCTGCTGGCTCTGCCATAGTTTCTGCCTGCTCTAGTACCACCACCTTGCGCGATGCTTCTAGAGGAGAATTACTCAGAAACCGAGCAATTTCCCGAATTTGTTCCAACCGAATTTGGGGGGGTGCCTGACGCTGAATTCCCTTTTGGACAGCTTCTGTAGCAGAGACCAGTTTACCATGGTGGAGATAGGTTGGCTCTATCCACAATACATCCGGGTGATTGCCCTGAATCAGTCGTTTTTTAATTGAGACTTGCCCATCAGCTGGGATACCTTGACAAAACAACTGTTCAATAAAAGCCCGTACTACCAGACTCCGGCCCACGCCAGATGGACCAGCAAACAGGTAGGCGGGAGCAATGCGCTTGGTTGTAATTGCTCCGTGCAATAATGCGATCGCTTGGTCTTGCCCTAGGATAAAATCGAACGCTCCTGGAACCATGATTTAAACCGTTCACGCAAAATCTTCTGAATGGAATTATGGACTTCCTCCTCACTGTAGCTAGCATCTACCCGAACAATCCGATGGGGATTTTGTTGATACAACTCCTGAAATCCCTGCTGCACTCGTCGGTGAAATGCTAAGTCAGCTTGCTCCATGCGGTCAACGGTTCCCCGCTGTCGCGCCCGTTCGAGACCAATTTCGACATCAATATCCAGCCACAGGGTGAGGTCACTTTCCAGTCCACCAGTAGCAATTTGATTAAGCTCCTCGATTAATTTCAAGTCAATACCTCGGCCATAACCCTGGTAGGCAATTGTAGAATCCGTGTAGCGATCGCATAAAATAATTGCTCCGTTGACCAACTGTGGCTTAATCAACTCTTCAACATGTTCAGCCCGATCAGCAGCATAGAGTAAAAGTTCAGCCCGAGGGTGAATAGGTGAGGAATCTCTATCCAGTAGCAGTTGGCGAACCTTAGCGCCTAATAATGTTCCCCCCGGTTCTCTAGTGACTACAAGGGGTCTTGTTTGATTTCCCGAACAAACAGTACTTAGACAGTCTTGTAAGCCACCAGCTCGAAGCCAATTTGAGCATCGCTGTAGTTGGGTAGTTTTACCACCACCTT
Source organism: Moorena sp. (assembly GCF_982860115.1). NCBI lineage: Bacteria > Bacillati > Cyanobacteriota > Cyanophyceae > Coleofasciculales > Coleofasciculaceae > Moorena > Moorena sp. The sequence goes on along the minus strand of NZ_CEYLVT010000192.1, from coordinate 304 downwards.
CCACTCCCTCGAAAACAATTAGCTTACCGCTCAAGCCCACCTCCTCTTATACTCATGCAGCTAATAGTTAATAGCCTACAGCTAAAACAATGGGTTGAACAAGCTCAGGTAGTAAGTAAATTAAATCTTCAATAGCCGTCCAAATTAGCGTGGGCTAAAATCACTTCTCATTAAGCTGTGCTAAGAAATACTGACGATATAAATCACAACTTGGCATGACTTGATTGCCGTCAAATGTTATCAAACCTAGCTGGGGGGGCGACATGAGAGCTAAAAAGTAGACTGTATAAGCTTCATAGCTCTC
>NZ_CEYLVT010000191.1:0-14441 GCF_982860115.1 Moorena sp. | reverse complement strand
TTCATTCTTCATTCTTCATTCTTCATTCTTCATTCTTCATTCTTCATTCTTCATTAGTCTATTGCCTTTTGACTTGTTCAGCGAAGCTTCCTGATTTCCTCTACAGGTATGCCAGTAGTTTGGCTAATGGTTTCATCATCCAAAAGAGGCAGAAGTTGGCGTGCAATTGTTTGGGCTTTTTCTTTCTCCCCTTCTTCTTTACCTTGTTTCATTCCTTCTTCTCTCCCTTGTTTCATACCTTGTTTCATCCCTTGTTCTCTTCCTTGTTTCATCCCTTGTTCTATCCCTTGTTTCTCAGCAAAAATAATCAGCCCTTGTTGGTCATGAATAAACATTTCTCGTTTTCCTAGTTCTTCCAACTCCTTCCTGGTTAAATTCGCCTGAGACGCAATCCCAAATGCCTGTTGAAACTCTGGTAGTTGTGCCATTTTATCTGGGACTGTATCTAAAGAAGGGGCATTTTTTAAAAAATACATCCACAACTCATCCAAATCTTCTAACTGCTCCAACTGCTTCTCAAACTTCGGTAACTCTACAAACAATAATTGTAAGTAATTTTCTACGTAGCTGATGTTGGTACTTTTTTCTCGGAACTCAAAATGATTAATTACCTGATTATTCTCAGGAAACATAATAAAATCGGTAATGGTCAGAGCAATCACTGGTTTGAGGTAACGGTAGCCTTCCCCTTTACCTAGTTGTAGTGAGTATGCTTTAGCTGCGTTATACAAAACTCGACGAGCAAAAGACTCTACCTGCAAAACCTGCATTTCAATAATCACTAGAGAACCATCCTTCAGCTTAGCTTTCACATCGAGGAAAGAGTCTTTGAGGATTGGCAGAGGAGAAGACTGATAAGGATCAATAATTTCCAAATCTTGGATGAGAGGTTGATTGTGATAGACAAGAGCATTGAGGAAGCTAATCAGAATCGGCTTACTTTCCTGGGAGGCAAAGATTTTTTTAAAGGCAAAGTCGGTTTTGGGGCTGATGAATTTCATGGCTGAGATTGGGCTGAGGGTGGGTTTACTCAAAAAAGTAGTAGACTACAACTATAGCAATTCTAAGACTTGTGAGGTACAAATATCTAGGTTTTAGGGAGCAGGGAGCAGGGAGCAGGTAAGAGAGAAGAGGGAAGAGGGAAAAAAATCCTGTTGAGCTTACACTCCCCATCTCCCCACCCTTCTCACATTTACTTTCTTTTTTACAACTATGATATCGACCCTACTCCTCCTCCTCTTTTTCCCGGACCCAACGCCAAATTAATAAGCAAAGATTCAAGACTATGATTAGGTTTGCATCAAGGAATAAAGCTAGTAACTCCACAACCAACTCTATTAATAGCCAAATTTTTCTGTTGCGATTAGTCTTCTTGGTCATGGCCATGATTTTCAAGGTAAATGCTTAGTAAGCATTCAGCGGTTAGCCGTCAGCCCTCAGCCTTGGCCAAACACGCTACGCGAATGGCTGATAGCTGATAGCTGATAGCTTAAAATGCTTATGACTTCTACCTTATTGACTAAAAAAATAGGTGTATAGGAGTTTGATATAAATATTGGTAACGGTATTGACTGGAAAGTATTACTAAATAAAAATAGGTAGTTTAAATATGGATTAATAAACTAAAATTTTCTAAAATAAAAATAAATAAAAATTGGTTATTAGCTAACACAATTACAAATCTACATGGCAGAATTTAAGTAAGCAAAAATTTAGCAAGTGGTTCGTTACGGGATGGACTTTCCCAACAATAGCTACCGATTAAATCAGAGTGAGCCTTTTGGTGGTGCGTTACGGGACGGACTTTGCCAACACTGACTACCAATAAAATCAAGGCGAGTCCGTCTTATCACGCACCCTACGCAACTGTGCTTCCCTTGCTGATTTGGTCCTAGACCTAACCCAAAGTGGGATCGAAATTCACTGTATGCGGGATCTGACTCGTGGTGGTTTGGCCAGTGCTTTAAACGAAATTGCCCTTGGGGCTAATCTTGGCATCCATATTGATGAAAGTCTGATTCCAGTCAAGGAAGATTTACAAGGAGCCTGTGAAATTCTGGGGTTCGATCCGCTTTATGTGGCCAATGAAGGTCGATTTGTGGTTATTTTACCGGAGCAAGAGTCACAAAAGGGTTTGGAGATTATGCGATCGCACTCCTTGGGAAAAGATGCTGGTTTAATTGGCAAGGTAACAGACGAGAATTCCAGTCTAGTCACTATGCAGAGTAAAATTGGTGCAACCAGGGTCGTGGATCTGTTAAGCGGTCAACAATTACCACGTATCTGCTAATAGGTCAGGTTGTGGGATATCAAAACTGGGCAATTCCAGGACTTCAAGGGATATCAAGATGGGTAGGAGTTTATAAAGATTCAATCTCTTCCCGAGAAAGTTGGGTGATGTTCATAATAGTCTCCACATCTAAACCTTGTTCCCGGCAGGAACGTGCTATCGCTATTTTTTCTTCTTTTTTTCCTTGTTGGATACCTTGTTGAAGACCTTGTTCGATCCCCTCTTGTTTTCCTTGTTGGATACCTTTTTCCATACCTCGAATTTCTGCCTGTTCCACTTGCCATCTCGTCTCAAACTCTTGGGTACTGAGTATACTGGCTTCGTCACGCTTATTTTTTAGGTAACGCTCGTAAGCTGCTCTTTCTTGTTCTGATAAATTAGTGACTCGCAGCGCCTCCTTCGCTTCTTCTATTCCTTTGGCCGAAAATTCCGTTTTGATATCGCTGTTTTTGAGAAAATAAATCCATTCATCTAAGCTAGTTTTCGCTAATTCCTTAAAATTATTTACTTTCAGCAGATAGTATTCTGGGAAGATATCTGCTACTTTGTTGATGTTAAATTTGAACTCCTGAGTTTTGGTCGGTTGCAGGATATCCCCAAGATTAGCCCCAACAAACTCTCCGCGATAGGAATAAATATAGTCATCCCCCATCCCCAAGTTAAAGTAGACTATATTAATTGAATATACTTTCTTAATTTCACCATACTCTTGACCTTTTCCTAAGTATTCGGTGACTAACTTAGACGCACCGTAGAGCATACGGTGGAAATAATCGTGTTGAGGGTTGTTTTGTACTTCAATCAGGACAAGCTCGCCATCAGTGGTTTCAGCGAGAATATCAACTCGGTTGGTTTTATCATCGAGTGTCTCTTGATTAGCTTCGCTTTCGAGAAGGGTTTTGATGGTAATATCGAAATGCAATAACTCGCTTAAAAACCCTTCCAAAACACCAAAGTTAGCTTTATTACGCAGCAGTTTTTTGATTGCCCAATCAAAGCGAATATGTGTGTCTGGCATTGTCTTGTGCTGGTGCTACTGTTCTCGATTATCTCGATTATAGGTAAATTTTACGCTGAGGATGCCCTGTGCCAAGAGAATGAGGAACCGAGAGAGGGGGAGACAGGGAGATATCGAAAGTCTAGGAACGATTTAATGAGCTTTTCGAGTATCTAAATCAAAATTTGGACTAAAAATATGACTCATGACAATGTCAATTACTTAACCACATTCAGTTGATTCTATTACTTCTATAGCAGTACGAACTCAGATTAGGACAACTCTTACTTCTAAAACCTTGTTAGAGTCAACTTCTGCCTTCTGCCCTCAGCATAGCTGCCTTGCCCGTAGCGCTATATCACTCAGGTTTTTTGTGCCAGGGCAAACCAGCGCCGGATTAACTCTACCTGGAAGCGATAACCTTCATCCTCTTTCTCAATTAGCTCACGCCTCAAGAGCAAGTTGAGAGTGCTGTCCAGTTCATTGGGAAACTTACAGGATAAGGCTTCTCGACTTACTATCGACCCTTCCCCCTCTGCCGCAAGGAAACATAGCACTTCTAGCCCAGCAGCGTCTATTTGGTTTGTTTCGATATCAGCAAAGAAAAAGCTACCACGTTCTAAAGCTTCTGGTATTGCGGCTTCAACGTCGGATAGCTTAGCCAGCCTGCGAACCGTAGGTGTTTGCTCATTCTTAAGTGCAACAATCTCAGCGCAGAGGAGTTGCACTAGAAAGGGATGACATCGGGTAAGTTCTAGCACGCGCTGAAGGGCTTCTGGCTCATAGCGTAGAGCAAAATCCTTGACAGGTTGCTCAATCAACTGGCGTGCTTCGGCTTCTTTCAGGTAACTAATATGTATCACCTGGACATTGATCAGATAGCTAGCCCAGCGCTGAAATTCCTCTAGAGTATGGGAGCCAGCCAGTAAAACTTTGAAGCGGGGACGGTGCTGGATTAAGTTCCGTAGCATACCTAAAACGTCCTCTTCCTCAAAACGTCCTTTGGCTATAGCCCTGTCTAGAGCTTCAAACTCATCTAGAGCAAGTAAGACCGTATTTTTTTCAAGTGCTAGCTCGACATCATCCAGCCATTCATCAAAGCGAGTGAAGGGATCTGCCTTTAGTGCATCCCGAGTCAAAGGGAGCAGAGTTATGCCTCGTTGCCTTTTAGCTAAGTCCACCATTTTTCTGGCAATGTTGTAGAGAAGACCAGCATGGTCAGTTGCCCGTGTAGCTGGTCCTTGTAAGTCCACAAATAGAGGGACAATTGTATTGGGGAGCAGGCGTCCCAGGTTGTAGAGTAGGGAAGTTTTCCCCATGCGCCGCTGACCGTAGAGGAGCAAGGGTGGTCTGCGCTGGTCTAGCAGCAATTGCTCGATTTGAGCAGTAACGTCAGTCCGCCCAATGAAGATTGCCTGCTGTTCTGTCAGAGGAACTCCAATAATGTAGGGAGAGTCAATGTCTTGATGCAGTTCAGCTGTTTTTGCCAGTTCGCGCACATGATTGGTTAAGATTTCACGCCAACTGTTAACTATCGGACGGAAACGCTTGGCATACCTGTCACTGCTGCGGTTCAACTCTAGTGATAACCCATTTAGGCGGTCTGCAATACCCATAAGGGCTAGACGCTGGTTATAGGAACTTTCCTGATTCAGAGCAGCATTTACATCCTGACTGATCCGACTTAAGCTGTGCAGCAGGGGACTGGCTGGAACGTCCAATTCGTCAGTTATTAGGCTACGATGAGCATGTCTAATGGATTGAACATCCTTACAGTTTTCTAACTGTTGGGCATCCTGTTTGAGTTGCTTTACTTGATGCCTTGGTAAACCCAACTGTCTGATCCACACAAAGAAACCTATTAGCTGTTTTTGAAGTTGGCGAAGTCCCACATAGTGGACATTTCCTTCCTTAGCTAAGGTAGGCCAGGCTTTAATTAGGTGGGTAGTAGGAATCATTATAGCGAAATTGTAATCTGGTGCGATTACCACAAGCATTCCAATCACCCCTTTCAATTTCTCATCCCAAATCGGTGCGCCAATACAGCCTGTGCTCACTGGTAATTTAGTTGTTATTTCTATTTGTATGTCACCAAAGACCAGCGACCCCCTCAAAACTCCGAAAAGCCACGTGCCTGTATCCAAGTTCATCATCCCAAACACAAAAGTCCTGAAGGGATGCCCCCAGACATCCTCTGCCACAACTAGTCTTGCAGGTCGAGCCTGGTTTGGAAGAGGAGTTTTTAATTCCAGCACTGCAATATCATAAATATCTTCAATATCTTCTTTAACTTGTTTGTTTTTGTCATAGGATCGATACTTAGAGGGTCGCCAGAAAACTACCCGAGCTATGATCCTCTTTTTTGGTCTTAGTAGGGGAAAATCGATGTAGATTGGCTGCTCAGGCAAATTATCTGCATTGTATTTGATATCTAGAGCCCTCATAATCAAATTGGAAGTGGTGAATACATACCTCTTAGACACTAAGAAGCCAGCACCGACAATGTCACTGCCAATACCATAAATTCCCACCATAGAGGTCTCTAGTGTTGTTTTCATTCAATTACTTTCGCTTTCAGTTTGAATTTTTATTCTTGAGCCAGTTGCAGTCCAATCAGCAGTAATCTGGAGTGCTGTATAAATCAATCAGTGTAGGAATTGCAGGGAACAGTTAAGTGAAGTGATGACCCCTATAATAAGTATCGAAATGGTTTTATCTGTTTTAGTCCCTCTTCTCGCCATTGATCATCGGTTTCGTTATCTTCTATGGTGAAAAGGCGTTCTCGACAGAGGATTTGCAGTAGCAGTGGCCAGCGTCCACTTTGGTTCAGAATCCATTCTCTGTCCTCAACAGGGAAGGAAATGGGGGAGCTAGCTATCAATTCCCGGGCTTCTGGCTCTTTCAGCGGTCCTAGAGTGGTGGTGTAGCCGAAAATGTTGAAAAAAGGTGAACTGTGACCGGTGTGGTGAGCTAACTCAATTGGTGATTCCGGGGTTGCTAACACAAACCCTAGATTACCTTCTGTGTAGTTGGTTGCCAAGGAGCGCAAACTCTCCCAGAACTCATCATCTAACTCTGGGCACCGTTGTAACCCTACGCCAATCTCATCCATTAGAATTACTGTAGGCCTGTTGAGGTTGTCACTGACCAAGTCCATGAAACAATCGAGGTCACAAGCAGCAGGCACTGGAATTCTCAAGCATTCTAATATGTAGGCAAGCAGTCGTTCTCTGCTTGCCATGCGCGAGTCTTGGAAGTCTATAAATATCCAGCAATAGTTTTCTGGATTCGGCAACCAGTCACTCTTTTGACCAAGACGTAACTGTTCTGACGAGGTGGTGGTTATATTTTCTAGATATTTCAGTAGAGAAGTCTTACCACTGCGCCGTTTACCAATGATGGCAGCATTTTGCAGGGGATGGTGTTTCAATAAGTTGAAAAGACGTTTTATTTCCCGCTCACGTCCGAAAAAGTTGCGGGGATGAGTGATGGGGGGACCAACGATAAAGGGTGAGGGGTTATCGACGGTTTTTAATAATGCCCTAGGCTTCTTTTTCGTAGATGCTTCAGCAGGTAAGAGTGCTGGATCCCTCTGTTCTATTATTAGTTCAGCTATTAGTGTCCGCATGCCCTCTGCTGTGGGTAGCCTTTTTAGCTGTTCTTGGATCTTTTCTATTTTTTGATGTAAACTTTCTATCTGCTGGAATTCTAGAACTTGAGCAGGTGTCCGCGTCAGTTTGACAATCTGGATAAAAACAGCGGTAAATTCGTACAACTCTTGACAGGGATTAATTCCTAGTTCCCTAATCTCATCTCCCAATGTATTCCAATCGAGAAAATCCTCGGTTTCTTGAAGGATAATTGAAGGGTCATTTTGATCTAGTGCTTGGCGGAATGCCTGTTGGATATCTTTTTGCCGGAAAAGTTCGAGGATTGGCTTAGGTTTGCCAAGGCCGTACTCGACAAGGGCGTATTGGTAAACTCCAGAAAAATCGGCGGGTGGATGATCGGGATCTAGATTAAATTGCTTTAGTAATTTGATGACAAGCTCATCGCGCTCAAGCTTCTTCTTGACAACAGAATTCCCTAAACCTGCAATAGCGCTAATTATTGGGTTAAGGTTGACTGGTGTCATAATCAGTTTCCTAGATGGCTAAATTGGTCATTTTGATCATAATCACCATAATTCATGCTTAATACTTGATACTTCTGACTTTATTCATGCTGGTGTAACCAAGCGTTTCCGGAGGGATTCTGCTCGACGCTTAGCGGTAGAATTCTTGGGGTCATATTTGAGCGCCTCATCATAAGCTTCTAAGGCTTGAACAATTAATTGCTTGCGCTCGTAAACATGACCGAGATTGTTGAGGACTGTGACATATCCAGGCTCTTGCTTCAAAGCTTCTTTGTACTGGCGAATAGCGAGATCATACTGTTCTTTGGCACAGTAGGCAAAACCCAAAGCATTATAGACAGGAGCAAGGTTTTCTTCCTCAGCATCAGTCCCTTTCAAGGCTTTTTGAAATAGCAGGATAGCTTGACCAAAGAGCTTCTTGTCGGCATAAATACTGCCCAACTCGTAATACTCTATAACCGTTCCCCGGTCTTTTTGCAGCTTTTTCTCCAACCGAGAGAGAGTGGTTTCAATTCTACGAGTTTTGATAACTTGGAACAGCACAGCGACAGTAACACCAGCAAGTAGCACTAGCAAAACTGACAGATAAATCGTTGGCAGTGTATCATTCATAAGGTTTGACTTTTTTTCTTCTTAATGGTAATCCCCAAGCAGTTGCTCGTTGAGCTAACCAACCATCTGCTTGCCAACGTGCGATCGCATTATTCACGCGCTGCTTTAGCTTGGTGTATTGTAACCCCTTAGGCATGACTACACACAAAGCTTCACCGGAGAGCCACACTGGTAGCATCCGATACTCAGGATAGTCTTGTACCCAGCCACTCAGAATGCTATTATCGGCAGCAAAAGCATCAGCCCTACCATTTTCTAAAAGCGATCGCGCTTCTTGGTAGGAATCTACTCCCACCACCCTAGATTCCGGTAAAGCAGACTGCACTACGGCAATTGTGCTAGAATGATTGAGTATGGCGATGGTTCTGGTATGGAGATCACCCAATCTGGTAATTAACGGGTCTTTAGTAATCAAACCCGTGCCATCCAGGTAGTAGGGGATACTAAAATCCACCAATCGACGGCGAGGTGCTGTGGCTGTAACTCTAGCAATTGTCAGGTCAACTTCACCGTCCAAAACCACCTTAAGTCGGTCAATATTTCCCACCTGCTGCAACACCACCGCATCAGAATCACCTAAGAGTTCTTCTGCTAGACGTCGTGCTAGGTCAATCTCCAATCCTTGTAACTTGCCATCGGCATCTCTATATCCCAAAGGGCGCAGATTATCTTTGACACCAACAATCAACTGACCCCGCTGCTCTATTTCCTCAAGTTGAGCACTCCGAACCCGTAACGGTGTCAAAAAAGACATCGCCGTCAATCCGAAGACCATACCAAAGTTGAAGAATTTGTGCTTAAGCATCGGTTGGGGAATCGAAATTGGGAAAAAGGTAAGCTATCGGTCGTGGTTTTTGGGATTTTCCTGAAAAAACAATACCAAATTAAATACCAATTTAAATACCGATTTAATACTAATTAAAGATACTAATTAAAGTCGGGTTGGATAATTATTATAATCTATAATAATCAAAAGAACCAAAGGTAATTTTTCTCCCCGACCAGCCTTACCCTTAAGGATTACCCATTTACCCAATAACCCGAGTTTTTCAGCTTGCTAAGCATTCAGCTATCAGCGATTGGCCTCGGCCTATGGTCACGCTACGGGAATGGCCAAAAGCTGATGGCTGACCGCAGACGCCCGTAGCGTGCGCGTAGCGCATATGATGGTTACTCAGCTTTAGCCGCTAACTCCACCACTTTGTTAAAGCTATCTGGATCCAGCACTGCCAGCTGTGCCAACATCTTGCGGTTAATTTGAATATTGGCTTTTTTCATTTGACCCATCAGCTGGCTGTAGCTAATGCCATTTTGACGTGCTGCTGCGTTAATGCGAGTAATCCACAGACGTCGAAAATCCCGCTTGCGCTTGCGGCGGTCACGATAGGCATTCCGCAGCGCTTTCATCACTTGTTGGTTAGCAATGCGGAAGAGTTTCGAGTGGGAACCTCTGAACCCCTTAGCAAGTTTGAGAATTTTTTTGCGCCGCTTACGAGCGACATTACCGCGTTTTACCCGTGTCATGGTTAATTCTAGCTCGTGTGTTTAGTTTAGTAGTGTTAGCAGTTATGGTCTACTGTTAAGATTTACATATAAGGCAACATCAGGCGAACATTATCCGCATCCCGTTCGTCTACCAAGCTCAGTTTAGACAAGCGCCCCTTCCTTTCTGAGGTCTTGTGTTCTAGTAAGTGATTTTTAAACGCTTTGCGGCGTCTTATTTTACCACTGCCAGTAGCTCTAAAACGCTTGGCAGCTGATTTGCGGTTTTTTAGTTTAGGCATTGACGGATTATAATAATGGCACAATTTACTATTGTATACCAATTGCTGCGTAATTAGGTGACCGTCTTATTCGTCTTCTGATAAATTCTTGGGCAAGGTGATGCTAAAGGTTGTTCCAACACCCACTTCACTTTCTAAGTGAATCTTACCACCGTGCAAGTCTACACAACTTTTGACAATTGATAACCCTAGTCCTGTTCCTGGGATGATCCCCACATTACTGGCACGACTAAAAGACTCAAACAATGTTGCTTGGTCTTCTTGAGGGATGCCAATGCCTTGATCAATTATCTGTAAGATGACTTTCTCTTCATCTCCATTTAGCTGTACTAAAATAGTCCCACCATCGGGAGAATACTTAATGGCATTGGAGATGAGGTTAGTGATAATTTGTCGAAGAATTTTGGGGTCTCCTGATATTGGTTCCCAGTCTCTTGCACTACTAAAGATTAGGCTATGTCTAGCCCCAAGGCTTGATTGGATCGGGCCGACTAACTCCTGACAAAATGTTACTAAATTCAGAACAACTGGCTTGAAGTCTAATTTATCGAATTCCGCTTGATTAATGAATAATAAATCATTGACTAGGGTAGTCATATGTTTGACCGCAGCTTGGATCCGCCAAAAATGTTTAACTTGCTGAGAATCATTCAATTGATGACGGTAATTTTCTAGGAGTTCCACAGAGGATAGAATTGTCATTAAAGGTGTACGGTACTCATGGGATATGGTAAAAATAATCCGAGATTTCAGGTCACTGACTTCTTTTTCACGATCCAGTGCTTCACGCAATTGCGATTCCAAGTTGCGTAGCTGTTCTAAGTAATCTCTTAGTTCTACGGTGCGAGCTTGGATTCTGGTTTCAAGTTCTTGATTGAGGGTTTCTAAAGCAGCTTGAGCGGAAATGCGATCGCGAATTTCCTGTTGCAGCAGTTGATTTTGCTCAATGAGTTGTGTTCGTAGCTTGTGCAGAGTCAATTGATTCTCCACACGGGCTAAAACTTCCTCAACCTGGAATGGCTTGGTGATATAGTCAGCACCACCAACACCAAAGGCTTTGACCTTGTCCCAAGTTTCATCCAGAGCACTGATAAAGATTACTGGAATTCCCTCGGTTTTTTGATTAGATTTCAGCTGTTTACAGACGTCATAGCCATCGATCTTTGGCATTATAATGTCGAGTAAAATCAAATCCGGTGGATCACACAATGCTGATTCCAAGGCAAGTAGTCCATCGATCATGCTCCTAACCTGATAGCCTTGGTCAATCAGGATCGAAGATAGCAGCTGCAAATTGGTTGGTGTGTCATCGACAACCATAATTTCTGCCTGAGTTGCCTCAGCTTGATGGTTATTCATGCTTTAATTAGGAAGAGCGAACCATAGGGGAGAAGCAAATTGGGCAGGAGCATACAGACCAGTAGCCCGCTGATCTGATTGAATCAGAAGGCGGTTTGGCTACCAGTGTTCCTACTCAACTATTCCTTAAACATCATCACGGCGAAAGAACAACATTCGGTACACAGGTTCACCACGAGCGAGGGTGGCAATTTCCCGTTCAGTAGGCACTGGCAGGGGGTTGGTTGGCAGCCAAGCAGTCTCTGGCCGGTAGAAGGCTCGATGAGCATCGAAGCGCGATCGCATTTCCACTGCCACTTCCTCTACATCGGATTGTACAAAGACTTCTCCTCCACTGGTCAAATAAGCTCCTAGAGTATCAACCAAGGTGGGCTGCACTATACGTCGTTTGGCTTGTCGCTTCTTGAACCAAGGATCAGGAAATTGAATAGTGACGCGCTGCAAGGCACCATGGGGCCAAGAGCTCAAGAGTGAATCTATAGAACTATTAGCATTACAGAACAAAAATAGGAGATTGCTCAACCCTAAATCCAGCACCTTAGTGTTGGCTTGTTTTACTAATGGTTCCCGAATTTCTAAGCCCAAAAAATTCCAGTCGGGTTGTTGTGTTGCCATCTGCAATAAAAATTCCCCTCTCCCGCAGCCAATATCCAGATGTAATGGTTTAGTAGTTTGGGCATAAACTTGATTCCAATCCGGAACACTCACGGGCATCTGATATTGCTTGCTAAGTGGATTAACGTGTTGTCGCACTCGAACTCTAGCCAACCTTAGCACCTCCTTACTTTACTCAGGGGATGGGGGATCAGGGATTAGGGGTTATATCCCTAATCTAGTTGTAAATGTCAGATCTAGGTGCGCGCCTCCAAGGGCGCGAGGGATTGCTCGCGCCCTTGGGTCGCACCTCAATGAACGCAATTCCGACTCATCTTTATTTATCCTAAATGTAATCTTTAAAATTTTTTATAGACTAAAGCCTAATTATGTAAGGCTAAATTAAAGATTATCCATTCGGAATAGGTAAGCAGTTAAATGTCATCTAAACAAGGGGTTGTAATGGGATAACAGCAAACGTCATGAGCGATAATTTTAATAATTATTAAAATAGGGTTTAATCAAGAAAAGTTTTAGTTATGAGTTTAAATTTTCGCTTTGCCGTGGTAAGTGACCTACATATCGGGTTACCCCACACCATCTGGGATCATCCGAATCGGTTTCATTTGGTAGAAGTTAGTATTCCAGTCCTAGAAAGGATTCTGGAGGATTTAGAGCAGAAAGCCTTGGATTTCCTCCTCCTACCAGGAGACTTAACTCAGCATGGTGAACCAGACAATCATGCCTGGTTACAAAAGCGATTGAGCCAGTTGCCTTTTCCAGTGTACGTCGTACCTGGAAATCATGATGTCCCCAATATCTTACCCAATGAACACTCGATTGGAGTAAAGGAATTTCCCTACTACTATCGCCAATTTGGTTATGAAAATCCCGAGCAGTTGTACTATACTTGTGAAGTTTTGCCTGGAGTACAGCTGATTGGGTTAAATTCTAACCAGTTCGATACCGATGGTAAACAGGTAGGGTGTCTTGATCAGCAACAGCTGATCTGGCTTGAGCAAGTGCTTGCCCAGTGCCAGGATAAATTGGTGCTGGTGATGGTGCATCACAATGTAATCGAACATTTGCCCGATCAAGCTAACCATCCCTTAGGACATCGGTATATCTTGAAAAATGCTCCAGTATTACACAATATTCTCAAAACTTCTGGGGTCAATCTACTATTTACAGGTCACTTGCATGTACAAGATATCGCCTATCAAGAGGGAGTCTACGAAATCACAACAGGTTCATTAGTTAGCTATCCTCACCCCTACCGGATATTGCAGTTGTGTACCGATAATCAGGGCAAAAGATCGTTGCAAATTGAATCTCATCGAGTGGAGTCAGTCCCTGGTTGGGAAAACCTACCCCAGATATCTAGACAATGGATGAGCGATCGCTCTTATCCATTCATGGTGAAACTCCTAACTTCTCCCCCGTTAAATTTACCGTTAGCAGATGCGCAGAAACTTGCTCCGAGTCTACGCTACTTCTGGGCTAATCTTGCTGATGGTGATGCTGTATTCAACTTTCCTGAGTTTCCTACCCCAGTTCGTCGCTATTTTGAGTCATTTAGCTCCCATACCAGTGATGGTAAACCTGCTCTGATTGATAATCAGACCACTCTGTTGCTGACAAAAAAACAATGACTAAGACGGCTTTTCTTGAATAAATTCAACCACCAGAACTAACCTCATAAGCTCAGAAATTTCTTCGACGAGGAAAGCGATCCTCTAGTCCTTGACCTCGACGAAGAAAGCCATCCTCTAGTCCTTGACCTCGAAGAAGAAAGCGATCCTCTACTCCTTGACCTTGACCAGGGAAGCCATCTTCTACTCCTTGACCTTGACCAGGGAAGCCATCCTCTACTCCTTGACCTTGACCAGGAAAGTCATCCTCTACTCCTTGACCTGAATCGGGTAGTAGCACAGGAATTTCCGGTTCCGGCTCAGGTTCTGGTTCAGGCTCAGGTTCCGGCTCAGGCTCGGGTTCTGGTTCCGGCTCAGGCTCAGGTTCAGGTTCAGGTTCCGGCTCAGGCTCGGGTTCTGGTTCCGGCTCAGGTTCCGGCTCCGGTTCTGGTTCCGGCTCGGGTTCAGGTTCAGGTTCCGGCTCTGGTTCAGGTTCCGGCTCCGGTTCTGGTTCCGGCTCCGGTTCGGGCTCGGGCTCAGGCTCGGGGTCAGGTTCCGGTTCCGGCTCGGGCTCAGGCTCGGGCTCAGGCTCGGGCTCAGGCTCGGGCTCAGGTTCGGGTTCTGGTTCAGGTTCCGGTTCTGGTTCAGGCTCCGGCTCTGGTTCTGGTTCTGGTTCAGGCTCAGGTTCCGGCTCTGGTTCTGGTTCTGGTTCAGGCTCAGGTTCCGGTTCAGGTTCCGGTTCTGGTTCTGGTTCAGGTTCAGGTTCTGGTTCCGGTTCTGGTTCAGGCTCAGGCTCAGGTTCAGGCTCGGGTTCAGGCTCAGGTTCCGGTTCTGGTTCCGGTTCCGGTTCCGGTTCCGGTTCTGGTTCAGGCTCAGGCTCAGGTTCTGGCTCAGGTTCCGGTTCAGGTTCCGGTTCCGGTTCCGGTTCTGGTTCAGGCTCAGGCTCAGGTTCAGGCTCCGGCTCAGGTTCAGGCTCCGGCTCAGGCTCGGGTTCCGGTTCTGGCTCGGGCTCGGGTTCCGGCTCAGGTTCAGGCTCCGG
>NZ_CEYLVT010000190.1:0-14573 GCF_982860115.1 Moorena sp. | reverse complement strand
GTAATTAGTGATTAGTGCTTTGTGGCCAGTCACAAGTTTTCTGGTATTCACCAATCACCAGCTTAGTAATTAGTGATTAATGATTAGTAATTAGTGATTAGTGCTTTGTGGCCAGTCACAAGTTTTCTGGTATTCACCAATGACTGATTACTAATCAATAAAAAACCGCCGCTAGCAATAGGGCGGGATGGTTAAGCAATCGGAGGGTAACTCTAGGTTACTTGATTAATCTAGGATTCTGTTGTAGCAAATTTTACCAAATACCCCTGACTGTCTAGCTTTTACCATAAGCATTAATTGGTTCTTTGATAAGCCGGATATATAAATGCTTAAAGGTAGACCTAATTACTCGAGGCATACCAAAATCAATCGGTTTCATAGTATCAGGTAGTTTCCAATCCCTCACTTGGATTTCTAGAGGTCGATGGTAAGGAAAGTCAATCTCTGCTAAGTCTGGCAACAACCCCAGCCGTTTTTGAGCTGCCAGGGTAGGAACCAGGGTTGGTTCAACATTTAGAATTTCCACTATTGAGCGGTCGAGAGCAAAGACATCCTCCGATGCTCCTAAGATCCCTAAATGTCTGGGTTCACCACCAATCGGACCATTCCCTTCCTGACCAATAATGCCATCAATAATAGTCAACTGCGGATTAATCGCCCGTGCTGTTTCCACCAGCATTTCCCCAAAGCGAATCTCATCCTTACCTGCTTCCATATGCCACCAGGCTTTCATTTTTCCCGGAACACAGCCGAATAAATTCTTCACCCCCATGGTCAGGGTCAACTGCATGTGGGATTTTACCTTCGGTAGGTTAATCACCACATCCGCATTCATGGCCTCTTTAGACAAACGCAGATGATTAAAGGTGTCGCTAGCAGTTTCATAACCCTTGCCGTGGAATTCAACAATAGGGATATCAAGTTCTGCCATCATTGGCAGATAGCCGTTTGCCTTAGCCACACCCCTAGCACTCCCAAAGGCTGGGCTATCTCCGAAAAAGGGTTTACCCCCAGCTTCTTTGACTAGTTGAGCGACGCAGTAAACAATTTCAGGGCGAGTGATACATTCTTTACCAGGACGACCAGCAGTAAGTAAATTAGGTTTAAGCAGAACCGAATTACCTTTCTTAACAAAAGCACTCATCCCTCCCAAAGGTTCTAGCAGCCTTTCCAAGGAAGCTCGTAAGAGTTGTCTATTATAGGAATCAGCATGAATTAAACTAACAGTTTGCATAATTTAATAGTTTTGATGTCAGGGGAAAATGATCAATTGTGTATTGTTATACCAATTTCCTATCAAAGAGGTAAACTTATAGTAGACTTGGGGATTGGAAATTTTTCAGCTTGTTTCCTGCTGCCAACAGATAAGTTACATTTTTCAATAAAATCTGGTATTATTCCAGGAGGAAGTTGCCTATCGTAGCAATTATCTGTTGTAGTATGAAAATCTTTTACTCTAGGGTGGCAGATTCCTAGCTACACACGTAGAATAAGAATACATAGTGCATCTACTGAGTCTTCAATGTATCTACAACTTGTCAGTTGCGTCTGCGGTCTTGTATCTAGGTTGAGCCTTAAATAATCCCTCTAGGTCATGTTTAGGTTGAAAGCGTTATTCAATCGTTTCAGGGTGTATCAGTAAACGCATTTGTCCTACTCCAGGGTTTTAAGGACAGTACCTGGATACAGTAGTGCACTTACCAAACTTTTAAAGGATGTGGATTTTAACAAAATGTTTCTAATTCTCTAACTTCTCTAATCCTGAAGTGTTTACTCTCCTGAGGAAGAATGGTTCCTTGTGTCATTCGTTCGATGCCGGGAAGTGTATCTAATTTGTAACCAATCAACGTTTCCGTTGCCCAATTTAAGGCTAGTTTTCAGGAAGATCGGAATTTTCTGTTGAAGCTAAAAATACCTATATCACTGGATAATACCGATGCTCTGTTGACTGAAATCCTATCTATGGCACGGGTTAATCGCCACTTAAGGCAAAAAAATTTCACATTCAGCCGACGTTGCCAGATTTTCCCTGGTTAAAACGTTTTGTAGCAAGCAGGCTGAACAAAATAACATAATCAGTCAAACGAGGTGAACACACAAATGATTAAAGTACAGGCTCCTGATTCCATCCTATTTCCAGAACCAGGCGTAGGCAAAGTAGAACATACCATTACCTCGACCAAGCCTGGGCGAGTCAAATTTAAAGCCACATACTGGCCCGCCCGGTTATGTGATCATGATTCCCAAGTTACCCTTGTGCCTGATGACCTCGTTACTGTGGTGGGCCGACACGGGATTACGTTGTTGGTGGTTCCTGCAGGCTATATTTCCCCTGGCAATTCACCAGATGGTGAACCGGAAGTTGAAGAACCTAGTCAATCTCAGAGCTTGGGATGGACTCAGAAACTGAGCTCAGTCTTTTCAAAACGGGGTCGCTAGAGTTTAACTAACCGTAAGCTTATGCGCTAGGCGCACGCTAAGCGAACAGCTATCAGCAGTCAGCTGACGCACTACTGGAAAAGCTTCCCTTTGCCTAACCAGTTAATGTTCTCGCAGCCAGGATAAATAAACAAAGTTCAGACGTTATATGTAAGATATATAACGTCTGAATGTGGAATTTTGTTTCGTGGTCAAGCTTGCATCTAAAGCTTGCATCTTATGTTATTTCCGGATAATTACCATGAATCAAAATCTCACCATCCCCCCATCTCCATCTGTAGTCTTAATTTTAAGAATTGGTATAAGTCGGTCGGTTCTCTTGCACTCATCTAACCAAGGACAAATCACATTCAAGCTTAGTCAAGCCATCGCACCTGGACAAAATGGGCTGGACGTCCCCACATATCAGATGTTTCCCTAATGTCTACAATCGCCAGGTTAAAAGGAATGGCAGTAGTTAAGTACCGTTGCGCTAAGTTACCCAAATCAGGTGTTAGTTGAGTAGCAGCTACCGCAGCAAAGCCAAGGCCCAACAGTTGTTCAATCGGTCCTCGCGGCAGTAACAGATGAACGGCCAACCCTAGTCCAGCACCTAAAAATACTGCTACTGAGAGATTCGTGCCGCACCGGGGGTGGATAGCCATATCCCATTCTCCCCGAGTCAGTCGCTCTAGGGCAGTTGGTACTGCTCGTCTCAAGTCAGGCAAATTTACCTGACCATAGAGATAAAATCCTTGGTCAGTTGATAGTCCTCCTATAGAATTATTATCTGATGGAGGAGTGATACGGCTTGCACCAGCACCACTAACACCATAGCGCTGACTTAGAACCCAGACAGTAGCATGTTCCAGAGCATGAACCTGACGCACCATGAGAATCTCTTTTAACCCTGGAACGAAATTCATCTGCCTCAGCAAATCCGTATCCTGGGTCGGTTGAGGGGCTGTAAAATCAAAGTCCCAAAAGTTACTGGTGTTTAAGGAAGCAGAATCACTCATGGCAGGAAACATGCAAAAGCAGGTTCATGGATATCAGACACTTTCACTGTAGCATTGTGTCCGATTGAATACTTTTCATTCCTAAACATTCAGCTGAATGTTTAGGAATGATAGCTTAATGGTTACAAAACGTTATTATTCTTAGTTGTTCGTCAATTAACCATTAAAAATTAAATAAAAATTAACCATTAACAATAAATATAGCTCCTCGCTGTTCTAGCTCAGGTTTAATTTGATCAGGCAAAACTGCGTTGTACCAAAATTTAGCACCTTGGACATTGGCTTTCTGAAGATTACTACCAAATAGGTTAGTACCCATCAAATTTGTCTGACTCAAGTCAGCATTAGTCAGATCGACGTGACGCAGTTGAGCATAACTGAGTTCACTACCACTGAGGTCTCCATAACTCAACTGAGCATGACTTAATTGAGCATAGCTAAGGTTAGTCTTCCTTAAGCTAGCATAATTCAGAGAAGCACCACGCAGGTGAGCCTGAGTAAGGTTAGCACCATCTAAGTTTACGTGATTGAGATTGCTATGGTTTAGCGTGGCTTGACAGAGGTTGGCTTGACACAGGTTAGCGTTGTTGAGGTTAGCTTGCTTCAAGTTGGCACCCCTGAGGTTGGCATGATTGAGCTTAGTATCGCGTAAGTCAGCTCGATTAAGGTTAGCACCACTAAGGTTGACCCCACTGAGTTTGGCATTTTGCAAACTAGCACCACTAAGGTTGGCATCGCTCAAATCAGCATTTTGTAAGTCAGCATGAACCAGATTACTCTCGTTCAAACTGGCATTGCTTAGATTTGCTTGCTGTAAATTAGTACGACGTAAATCAGCACCGCCTAGGTTAGTACTACTCAAATCAGCACTATTCAAGTCAGCTGTTATTAACTTGACACCACTAAGATTAGCACCGCTTAAGTTAGCGCCACTGAGTTTGGCAAGGCTTAAGTCAGCCTGACTTAAATTGGCACCACTAAGATTAGCACCACGCAGGTCAGCAGCCCTTAATTTCGTATTACGTAAATCGGCACCACTAAGATTAGTACCACGCAGGTCAGACCCTTTTAATTGGGGAAAAACTCGATAGCTATCCGAATAAATAACCCTGGAATTATCTGGCTGTTCATCTTCGATTTTAATGAGATTATATTGAATATTTTGAGTGTGAATTGCTATCACAATATTGAAAACTTCCAAAAAATTTATAAACCACTTACACTCTTGCTCTGGAGAGTTTTCGTAATAGCGAATTATTTTAGCAATACAAACGTCTAAATGAGCTTTTACATACTTACAAATTAAAACTATTTTGAGCAATATACTAACAAGAGTTAGCGGGTCTTCTTGAGTTGTTAGTAAAATAAATAGAGGAGATGGTTCCTGACTATCTTCAGTTGTAAAAAGCTCAACTAATCTTCTGCAGGTGCGCAGAATTAAGTCGAGGGTTATAGTAGATTGGTTATAGTCAATGTAGAGTTGATCGATTTTTTGAGAAATTTTGGTATTTACTATGGCTAAGGATTTATGATTATGTACGTAAGTTAATAAATATTTTTTCAGACTTTGTTTAAAGTCTCTATAATTTAGATTTTTAATTTGCTTAACAAAAATACGGGCTTGGTAATTGTAATTAGACCATAGCTGTTTAGATTCAATTTTTTTAATAATATCAATAACTTCGTTTCCTATATTTGTCGGATTATATGTGTCTTCAGGTTTTAATACAGGAGAATTATAGTGAACTGTATACCTAGCTAAATCAAATGTAAATTTTTCTGTTAATTGCTTGGCTATATCTATAGCAATTTTTCGCTGTTCTATGGGATTTTTATGATCAAGATATTGAGGAACTAATAAATAAGACGCATAGCGAGAGCTCCAATAACCTCTTTTGGCATTTGAATTGATTTCATTAAAAAGCTTTAGTTGATTATAGTCATCACTATCAATAAAAATAACTAGCCAATTGATCTGACGGTTAACTAGCTTAGAAAAGCTATTTTTGGGTTTAGTTTTACTCTTGTCAATACTCTTGATTAATTTGGTTATATAGTTGAAGTTGCGTTGAGAATACCAATTATTTATTACTATATAGCATGAGCGTTTAAATGTATTAGCAAATACTTTATAATCGTTGTGTAAAATTATTTCTAATAATGCCTTATTTACCTCTAGGTTTGCAGTCATTTCACAAGAGATGAACAATTGCTTAAAGTCTATAAAAATGGTTTCTGGATGATTTTCCTTTACCTCCTTCAAAAAAAACTGATATATGACTTCTTGATAACGCTGAATGCTTTGCTGTTTCGGGAGTTCAGGTTCAGTAATATCCGCCTTATTAATATCATCCTGCTTGGGGTGATTATTGGGGGAATTATTGGGGGAATTATTGGGGTGATTATTGTTGTTCCTTGAGATGCTCTCTACCATAGAGACAAATTCCTTTATTATATATATTATATAGAGATTTGAATTTGAACAGCAAGTTTAGACAAACCAGCGACTCCTGAAAAAGGTAAAATTGAGAGCAATGACTTTAGCCAATGAGTAATGTAATTTGCCCCGGTGGTCATTAGTAGCTATAACCATCTCTGAGAGTACTGTGGAAGTTAATGTAAATTGTGCCCAAGACTGCATCAACGGTTGTATCTTAGGTGACAAATGCCCCAATCAACAATACCTGGCTGAGGCATCCCAGTTCATTCACGATACTTCATTGGACAAAATGTTGGAGTTGGCAGAAGAAGCACGACTCAAGAAACTATCTCAACCTCCCAAATGGGTGATTCCCGACTTTCCTGAGTAGAAAACTCTCACCCGTAAGCCAAAAGCGCCTGATTCTATGGGAACCTAAGAGAATAAATACGAAAACCTACTATTCTCGCTACGCCAAAGTAATTAACAGGTTATGCAAACTTTAAGCACACCTCAAAGGGCTGCTACACTACCAGCTTTCGATACTAGTATCCACCGCCGTCAAACCCGCCCTGTCAGAGTGGCTAATGTCACTATTGGCGGGGGATACCCGGTGGTGGTGCAATCGATGATTAATGAAGATACTTTAGATATCGATGGTTCCGTTGCTGCTATTCGCCGCTTGCACGAGATTGGTTGCGAGATTGTCCGTGTCACTGTGCCGAGTATGGCACATGCTAAAGCTCTAGCCCAAATCAAAGAGAAACTAGCAGCGACCTATCAACCGGTGCCTCTAGTAGCTGATGTCCATCACAATGGCATGAAAATTGCTCTGGAAGTTGCCAAGCATGTGGATAAGGTGCGGATTAATCCAGGATTGTATGTCTTTGAAAAGCCCAAAGCCAATCGCAGTGAATACACTGAAGCTGAATTTAAGGAAATTGGGGAAAAAATTCGGGAAACCCTAGAACCCCTAGTCATTTCCCTCCGTGACCAAGGTAAAGCTATGCGCATCGGAGTCAATCACGGTTCCCTAGCAGAACGGATGCTGTTTACCTATGGTGATACCCCAGAAGGGATGGTGGAATCTGCTCTGGAATTTATTCGTATCTGTGAATCCCTAGATTTCCGCAATTTGGTGATCTCCCTCAAGGCTTCACGGGTACCTGTGATGCTGGCCGCCTATCGCTTAATGGTACGGCGGATGAATCAGTTGGGGATGGATTACCCGTTGCATTTAGGTGTTACTGAAGCCGGGGATGGGGAATATGGACGGATTAAGTCTACGGCTGGTATTGCTACTCTGCTAGCTGAGGGAATTGGTGATACGATTCGTGTCTCCCTTACGGAAGCCCCAGAAAAAGAGATTCCTGTTTGCTACAGTATTCTGCAAGCTCTGGGATTGCGGAAAACTATGGTGGAGTATGTGGCTTGTCCGTCCTGTGGTCGTACTTTATTTAATTTAGAGGAGGTGCTGCATAAGGTTCGGGAAGCTACTAAACACCTCGCTGGCTTAGATATTGCTGTGATGGGGTGTATTGTTAATGGTCCTGGGGAAATGGCTGATGCTGACTATGGTTATGTAGGTAAGCAAGCTGGCTATATTTCTCTGTATCGCGGTAAGGAGGAAATTAAAAAGGTACCTGAAGATCAAGGAGTAGAGGAATTGATTAATTTAATTAAAGCTGATGGTCGCTGGGTGGATCCTTGATAATTTTTGAATTAAAAGTATAAAAAACTATACTTATCACGTAAGCATATGCGCTACGCGCAGGCTACGCCAACAGCTATCAGCTATCAGCTATCAGCTTTGGGCCTGTGGCCAAGCTACTGTTCGCGCAGCGTGCGCGTAGCGCAATCGGTGCTTTTGAATACAGCGTTTTTCATAACTATAAGGTGAACAGGATTTTTGCCCACTTCCAACTTCCGTCTTCCGTCTTCTCTGTTCCCTGTTCCTGTGATCCGCTTTTCCCTAAAACCCATGAATCTGTACCTAACTCAATGGAAAACCGCTATAAAATAAGCTGACCACTGACGGCTGACCGCTGTTCGCGTAGCGTGCGCGTAGCGCATATGCTTACTGGTAATCAACAATCACCTCAGTCCCTTTTCCCGTAACAACCCATCAGCCCAAGCTGCATCGGATTCTGACAACACCGGTACTGGTTCGCGAGTATAATCAATAACAAAGCTATACCCTGAGCGGTCATAGACTCCGCTAAATAACTCTTGTAAATTGACAAGGGGTTCAGCATCTTCTGGTTGCAAAGGGAGTGGAAAGGTAGGAATCGAATCTGGCAAATTAAAGGCATATAAATCAGCTTGAGGGCGGCGATGAGTTTGACTGACCAGAATTCGATAATGGCTCTGAATGCCATTACTTAAGGTAGGCATAGGTTCCCACTGACGCAATAAATCAATTTCCACTAAATGGGTTGAACTTCCTAATATAGTTTGACGCTTTCTTTCATACTGGTTGCGTCCTTCTCCTGAGCGTTTATTCGTCGGGGAAAGAACTTCAAGCGCTGTCACCAGGTTACTTGTGGCGATATCCCGTATCTCTAAATGTCCTTGCCTAACTTGTTCAGGAATTGGTAAAATAATCGTTTTTGGTTTACTTGGCGTTGAGGCGACAGCAATATTAGTTTTTGTGGGATTGGTTTTTGTAGGATTGGGTGTTATCTGAGTTAGTTTTACTGCTGCATCGGGAATGCCAACTAGGACTGAATCTGTTCCTATAGTTTGATAGATTCGCTCTTCAATAAGAACTTGATATTTGGGAAGCAGTTGGGGAGCCAGGGAGTCGGCAATTGCAGTAATTAGTCGATGATGAACATTCGGCCAAGCGCTGGGATGCTCTACATAGGGATCCATTCCTGGAAAAGGAGAAGGAGGCATGATTGTCTTTCCCCAATGCTTTATTGGATAATTATAGCGCTTCTCGCCTTAATTTCAATTAAAAAGTATCAATTAAAAATTGACAATTAGCAATTAACCTCCTCATCACTCGATCAGCTGATCATGGATTTACGTAGTTTTAGAATTACTTGACCGATGCTGTCACAAGCCCTAGAGCAATGGCGAGAATCATGCATCTGACTCATCACCTAACTCTTTGAGTCTAGCTAGCAATTCCTCTACCCGCTTTTCTGCGAGTTCTCTTTGTTGCCGTTCAGCTTGAGCTTGTTGTTGAGCCGCTTGAGCTCTCTCGTCTGGTGTTGGTACCAATTGCTGATCTTCACTGAAAAACCTTAGCTGGGAATTATGCACACCTAAAAATAATTCCAATTGCTGACTCCACAGCCACCCCTGAGTATTAGGGTCGAGGGGTTGATACTGGCCTCCCATCAGGCGAAATCCCTGGAAATCGAGGGTATCGGGGTGAAACCAGAAATATTCTGGTGTTCTGAAAGTGTCTTGGTAGAGGATTTTCTTTAATCCCTTGTCAACTTTAGCTGTACTGTTAGAGAGCAGTTCAATTATCACATTGGGATATTTTCCTTGTTCTGCCCATAATACCCAACTTTTGCGGGGTCGATTTTCCGTACCAAGAACCACAAAAAAGTCGGGTCCTCTAAAATCTCTGGTGGTAATATGCTCAGGACTGAAATAGATAGTGAGATTCCCAGTAGCATAGAAGTCGCTTCGTTCTCGCCACGACCACTTCAGGCAAGCGAGTAACAGCTCAATTTGATCTCGATCGCGATCGCTTTCCAAGGGTGGTTCATCACTCCATAAATCACATGGTGGAATGATAATACTTTCTGACTCAGCCATTACATCTACGGACGCAGTGGCTTCTGAATTCTTGGCAACGGTCATAGCACTCACAGGCAAAATGGCTACCTCTAGTTTGACAGCTTTAATCGAAATGGTTAACTGAACCGTTGACTGTCAACGATCAACGGTCAACCCTCAACAAATCGGGGCTCTTGGGTAAAAGCTGGATAAAAAGCTGGATGCTTTGTAAAAGCTGGATAAATAACTAGGGAATAATTTGGCAAGCAAGCATATAATAGTCAGGATCTAATAACGTTCATCTCACCACAGAGCAACCACTATGCCCCGCCGCGACGATATTCACAAAATCTTGCTCCTCGGTTCTGGTCCGATTGTGATTGGACAAGCCTGTGAATTTGACTATTCCGGGACTCAGGCTTGTAAGGCACTCCGGGAAGAAGGCTATGAAGTGGTACTGGTAAACTCTAATCCAGCTAGTATCATGACTGACCCGGAAACGGCTGACCGTACCTACATCGAGCCCCTAACTCCAGAAATCGTCGAGAAGGTGATCGAAAAAGAACAACCATGTGCTTTACTGCCAACCATGGGGGGTCAGACGGCTCTGAATATTGCGGTTGACCTAGCTAAGAATGGGGTTTTGGACAAGCATGGAGTGGAGCTAATTGGGGCAAAGCTAGAGGCCATAGAAAAGGCTGAAGACCGCCAGTTGTTCAAGGAAGCAATGGAAAGGATTGGGGTAGGGGTCTGTCCTTCGGGAATTGCGAATAATCTCAAGGAGGCTAAAGCGATCGCACAAGAAATCGGCTCTTACCCGCTGATTATTCGCCCGGCTTTTACCCTGGGGGGTAGTGGTGGTGGCATTGCCTATAACAAAGAAGAATACGAAACAATGGCTCAGGGGGGTTTGGATGCTTCGCCAGTGTCTCAAATCCTGGTGGAAAAGTCTTTGTTGGGCTGGAAGGAGTATGAGTTAGAGGTCATGCGAGATTTGGCAGATAATGTCGTGATTATCTGCTCCATTGAAAATGTTGACCCGATGGGGATTCATACTGGGGACTCGATTACTGTTGCTCCCGCTCAAACCCTGACGGATAAGGAATACCAACGGTTGCGGGATTACTCGATTAAAATTATTCGGGAGATTGGGGTTGAAACCGGAGGGTCAAATATTCAGTTTGCTGTGAATCCCATCAATGGCCAGGTCATTATCATTGAGATGAATCCTCGGGTTTCTCGCAGTTCTGCCCTAGCCTCGAAAGCAACAGGGTTCCCGATTGCTAAGTTTGCTGCTAAATTAGCGGTGGGATATACCCTCGATGAAATTCCCAACGATATTACTAAACAAACTCCTGCTTCCTTTGAACCAACTATTGACTATGTGGTAACTAAGGTACCCCGGTTTGCCTTTGAGAAGTTTCCCGGTAGTAAACCAATCCTTACGACTCAGATGAAGTCAGTGGGAGAAGCCATGGCAATTGGAAGAACCTTTCTCGAATCGTTTCAGAAAGCGTTGCGCTCCCTGGAAACTGGACGGTTTGGGTGGGGATGCGATCGCAAAGAGAAGCTGCCATCTCTCGAACAAGTGCGCTATGGTTTACGAACCCCGAATCCAGAACGTATCTTCACGGTGGGTCATGGTTTGATGCTAGGGATGACCCTAGAAGAAGTACAGGAACTCACAGGAATTGACCCCTGGTTTTTGGATAAATTGGCGGAATTGCTGGAAACCTCAAAATTCCTCAAACGTAACCCATTGCAGACCTTGAACAAAGAGCAGTTATGGGCAGTCAAACGTCAGGGATTTAGCGATCACCAAATTGCTTTTGCTACCAAGACCTCGGAAGATGAGGTGCGTGAATACCGTAAGCATCTAGGAGTAGTACCAGCCTATAAGCTAGTAGATACCTGTGCAGCAGAGTTTGAGGCATTTACACCTTATTATTACTCCACTTATGAGGAAGAGTCGGAAGTGATACCTTCGGATCGGCGGAAGGTGATGATTTTAGGTGGGGGACCAAACCGGATTGGTCAGGGAATTGAGTTTGACTATTGCTGTTGTCATGCATCTTATGCTCTGAGTAAGCAGGGATTTGAGACAATCATGGTCAACTCCAACCCAGAGACAGTTTCTACAGATTATGATACAAGCGATCGCTTATATTTTGAGCCCCTGACCAAAGAGGATGTACTCAATATTATTGAGGCGGAAAATCCAGAAGGGATTATTGTTCAATTTGGGGGACAGACACCGCTTAAGTTAGCAGTGCCGTTGCAAGAAGCCTTAAAGGTTAGCAACCAACAACTGGTAACCCAAATTTGGGGAACTTCTCCCGACTCAATCGACGTAGCTGAGGATCGGGAGCGGTTTGAGAAGATTTTGCGGAAGTTAGATATTAAGCAGCCACCCAATGGAATTGCTCGCAGTTATGGGGAAGCACTAGAAGTGGCGAAACGGATTAGTTATCCAGTGGTGGTGCGTCCGTCTTATGTGTTGGGGGGACGGGCTATGGAAATTGTCTATTCCGATGAGGATTTGAAACGCTACATGAAGTTTGCGGTGCAGGTGGAACCAGAGCATCCCATTCTGATTGATAAGTTTTTGGAGAATGCAGTAGAGGTAGATGTGGATGCGATCGCAGATCATACTGGTCAGGTAGTGATTGGCGGCATCATGGAACACATCGAACAGGCGGGGATTCACTCCGGAGACTCTGCTTGTTCTTTACCCCACACCTCTCTAACACCCGTTGCTTTGGAAACTATTCGCACTTGGACCTACCAGCTGGCCAAAGCCCTGAAGGTGGTGGGGTTGATGAATATTCAATTTGCGGTGCAAGGGGAAACCGTTTACATTCTCGAAGCCAATCCTAGAGCATCCCGAACAGTTCCCTATGTCTCCAAGGCAACAGGGGTACCCCTGGCCGGGTTAGCATCTCGGGTTATGTCCCGTGAGACCTTGGAATCCCTTGGGCTTACTGAAGAAGCTAGCCCTAAGCACATTGCAGTCAAAGAAGCGGTATTGCCCTTTGAGAAATTTCCTGGTACAGACACCCTCCTCGGACCAGAAATGCGTTCTACTGGGGAAGTAATGGGGATTGACACAGATTTTGGCAAGGCATTTGCCAAAGCAGAATTAGCCGCTGGTCAGCGTTTACCCCTGTCTGGCACAGTGTTCGTTTCCACCAATAACCGAGACAAGCAAAATGTAGTACCAGTGGCGAAAGACTTAATTGAGTTGGGATTCGAGCTAGTGGCAACGGATGGCACTCGCAAGGTACTGCAAGAGCATGGACTGGATGTGGAGTTGGTGTTAAAACTCCATGAAGGACGTCCCCATGTCTTGGATTGGATTAAGAATCAAAAGATTCAGCTAATTATTAATACCCCTTCTGGAGAAGATGCCTATGCCGATGGGCTGTTAATTCGTCGAACAGCATTAGGCTATAAGATTCCGATTGTAACTACAATTGCTAGTGCTAAAGCAACAGCAGCAGCAATTCGTTCACTACAGTCCCAACCACTGGGAGTTAAAGCTCTACAGGACTATATCACGAATTAGGTTTTGCTCTCACAGCCGTAGGGTGTGTTAGGGACGGGCTCGGCCTAATTTTCTCGGTAGCCAGTGTTAGGATAGCCCGTCCCGTAACGCACCGCCAGGCTTTGGACTACCGTGCTCCTGAAACCCTCTTTATTATTGCCTATTGCTAGCATGCCTATTGCCTATTGCCTATCAGGGCTATTTCATTCTCATGAAAGCTAATAAATGCTAGGCTTACAAGTTAGCTGAGAGTTTCATGAGTGACCATGCGTTTGTCTGCCCAATCTGCCCCTGCTGTCTCAGTTCCTAGCCTCGCCCCAGAGGAGTCACCCCCTCAGGGCATCGAGATTCTAGAAGCCTTTGCCAACATCCCAGATGTACGCAAGGTTTCTGGGAAACGGCATCAAGTAGCTCTGTGTTTAGCCCTGTAACCCAGGGCCATTGCAGCTGGAAACCGAGGTTTTCTAGCCATTGGGGACTGGCTCAACAGTTATCGAGACGAATTGCCCCCCGCTATTCAAGCCCCCGAAGGATAGGATTCCTTCCTACAGCACGATTCGCCGTGTCCTGGTCACCCTAGATTACCACCAGTACTCTGCGGCCCTGGCTCGCTTCTTTGGCATTGAACCCAAGCCCTTGAGAAACCTTAGCTGTAGATGGTAAAGTCTTACGGGGCTCATACCAACGTTCTTGGTGATAATCCTGGTTCTCCACCTCACCGAGCGATTATGCTGGTTAGTGCTTATCTGGTTGAGCGGGGTCTGATTCTCGAACCCTATCAGGTGGATAGCAAAACAAACGAAATCAAAGCCAAACCGCGAGTTTATTACACAACTGGCTGTCAAGGGTGTGGTGTTCGCCTTTGATGCGATTAGCACTCAAAAAAAACGGCTCAGTTGATCATTGAGAGTGAAAATCACTACCTAGGTGCCCTTAAAGGCAATCAGGGTAACCTATTCAAAAGCGTCAAAGCCCACTTTGTTCCTCAACAAAGTCATACTGAAGTAAGTATTGGGCATGGACGCATCGAAAAGCGCTCGGTTAGCCTCTGCACACAACTCGAACACATCTTGCCCTGGCCAGGGCTAAAAACACTAATCCGAGTGGAGAGTGTTCGACAATTCAAAAAAGGGAAACAACACCAGCTGGAAACCGAAACACGCTACTATGTGGCTTCTTTCATCGAGTCTGCGGAATCCTTTGCCCAACGTATTCGGGGGTATTGGGGGGTAGAAAACAAAGTCCATTATGTGCGAGATGTCACTCTCGAAGTTGATGCTTCTCGCATTCGCATGCATCAGTTACCTCAAATCTTTGCAGTTGCTCGTAATTTCGCGCTGAATATCTATCGCTCCAATGGCTTCTCCAATATGGCTCAAGCCTAGCAGGGGGACAACGAAGCTTGTAACATAGACAGGGCTTGTTCTCTAGCCCG
>NZ_CEYLVT010000189.1:0-14752 GCF_982860115.1 Moorena sp. | reverse complement strand
CTACGCAAGATGCCAGTTCTACGCAAGATGCCAGTTCTACGCAAGATGCCAGTTCTACGCAAGATGCCAGTTCTACGCAAGATTAGGATTACAAGCGTTAATAAAGCGATCGCACCTTTTTTATTAAGTAATGTTAAGCTAAAATAGCAGTAAATTCAGACAGATTCAGAAGCCTGTCATAGCCTAGCTAGGCACTCCCCAAGGTAGGATTAACCCCTAAGATTAATCAAAATTCTCCGAGATATCAGTAAGGATTGACAAAAGCAATCACTACTCTTTTTATTAAGCAATGTTAAGCTAAAATAGCAGTGGTTCAAAGGGATTCACCAAGCTAGCCATATACTGGCCTAAGCCTTGCTCAGCATAGGATTTATCCCTCGGATTCATCCCTCGGATTCATTACAATTTTGTTAGCTATCAGTAATCATTGATGAAAGCGATCGCCTGGGTTTTATTAAGTATAGTTAAGTAGTTTTAAATAAAGTTACGATTAAACCCCGAAAATGTATTTATCTTCAGGATTGTATTAGGATAAATACAGACAGGCGAAACAAGCCTGCTGAACCTAGATAATCAAATAAACGCAATCATCCGAACATGACTACCGCATTAAATCAGCGTAACGCTAACGTGTGGGACCGGTTCTGCGATTGGATCACTTCCACCAACAACCGCCTATATGTAGGCTGGTTCGGTGTACTGATGATCCCCACATTGCTAACCGCTACCATCTGCTTCATCATCGCCTTCATCGCTGCTCCTCCTGTGGACATCGATGGCATCCGTGAGCCCGTTGCTGGCTCCTTGATTTATGGCAACAACATCATCTCTGGTGCTGTTGTTCCTTCTTCTAACGCCATTGGTTTGCACTTCTACCCAATCTGGGAAGCAGCTTCCTTAGATGAGTGGCTCTACAATGGTGGTCCTTACCAGCTAATCATCTTCCACTTCCTTGTTGGTATCTTCACCTACATGGGTCGTCAGTGGGAGCTGAGCTACCGTCTAGGCATGCGTCCTTGGATCTGCGTTGCTTACAGCGCTCCCTTGGCTGCTGCTACTTCTGTGTTCCTAATCTACCCCATTGGACAAGGTTCCTTCTCTGATGGTATGCCTTTGGGAATCAGCGGTACCTTCAACTTCATGTTCGTGTTCCAAGCTGAGCACAACATTCTTATGCACCCCTTCCACATGCTGGGTGTAGCTGGCGTATTCGGCGGTTCACTGTTTAGTGCTATGCACGGTTCTTTGGTGACCTCCTCCTTAGTGCGTGAGACCACCGAAACCGAGTCTCAGAACTATGGTTACAAGTTCGGACAAGAGGAAGAAACTTACAACATCGTTGCAGCTCACGGCTACTTCGGTCGTTTGATCTTCCAATATGCGTCCTTCAACAACAGCCGTTCCTTGCACTTCTTCTTGGGTGCTTGGCCTGTAGTAGGCATCTGGTTTACCGCTCTGGGCATCAGCACCATGGCGTTCAACCTCAATGGCTTCAACTTCAACCAGAGTGTTATTGACTCTCAAGGTCATGTAATCAACACTTGGGCTGATGTACTAAACCGCGCTAACCTAGGTTTCGAGGTAATGCACGAGCGTAACGCTCACAACTTCCCTCTAGACTTAGCTGCTGGTGAAGTTACTCCTGTTGCTTTAACTGCTCCAGTTATCAACGGCTAATCTAAATTTGGCTTAATTGGCTGAGTTTGAGAAAAGCGCTCTCCGTTTGGGGGGCGCTTTTTTATTTGGAAGTTAGAAGTTAGAAGTCAGAAGTTAGAAGTTTGAAGTTTGAAGTTTGAAGTTTGAAGTTGCGTAGGGTGCGTTAGGGGTGCCCTCATTTTCTGCCTCGTAGCCAGGGTTAGGAGAGTGCGCCCCGTAACGCACCACTGGGTCAAACAGCAAAAATGAGATCTACCAATTCATTCACCCTACAAGATAAAAAGTATGGGTAGGTAAAATATAAAGGTGAAGACACCATCCCGATAAGATACTGGTGCAAGTCTGTGGGTGCATCTATAAACTTTATGGGAAAGAAAAACCACAAAAAGGCAATTCGTAGCTTGAATCAGCGCATTGCTGAACACCAAGAAAAGATTAAACTAGAGTATGAAAAGGACTTTCCCGATCAAGGTTTAATAAGGCATTGGGAAACTGAGATTCGTGCCTTTGAGAAGGGAATTCAGCAAGCACTAAAACGATTGGGGAAATAATTATGCAGATTCGCGACCGCTCCATTCCTATTACTAGCAATATTCTCAAAACATTAATTACAGAATTAGGCTCAGAATGCCAAACGGTTACCGCTTTAATCTATCAGCTTCAGTCACCTCACCTCAGTGCTAGACAACAAGCTGAGATTTTGGCAGAATTGCTGGCTGCTGCAATTCATTTAAATGTTCATTGTGGAGAAGACTTTCAAACACTTATTGCTCAGGAGATGGAAAAATTACCGGATGATGATGAACAGGAGGAAATCGGGATTTGAAGTCAGAAGTCAGAAGTCAGAAGTTTGAAGTCAGAAGTCAGAAGTCTATTCTTTGAGTTTTTTGACGGTGGTGACTAATATTTTAATAATTTCTTCAGTTTCTTGGATTAGTCCTTTGAACTTTTCTAATGATACCAGCTCGGCTTCTATTAGAACCTCTAACCAATATTTTGTTTCTCTTGCTTCCTTGAGAGCAATTTCATATTTACTGATAAAATCTCTGCGGGATTGGGCTGACTTAGCTTCACTACAATTAGCTCCGATAGACGTTCCTGACCTTAATAACTGATTTGCTAAGGTTCTAGGAACTTTAGATTCTTCTTCTAACCAAATGCAAGCTTTGACTATTTTAACCGCAAACTTCTTTGTTCTGTCCTGAATTTAAACTTGTTGATCACTCAAATTATTTCTTCAAACTTCAAACTTCTGGCTTCATCCAGTTCTCCCGGACACGCACACTACACGAAAACCAACATCGTAGTCGCGGAGGCCGCGCCAATAGTCGTAGTTGCGAATCGCAGAACGGCAGAAATAAGGATTGTCGTACCATGAGCCGCCCCGCAGCACTGAATACGGGCTTTTATCCTCATTTTTTAATGAATTTGGCTGATTGTCACCATTGACATTTTCTCCTTCATTATTATCAATCCAAGCACTGCCGTCAGTGGGCGCACCTTTGTAGTTATCATGCCAATCATCAGCGCACCATTCCCAAACGTTCCCGTGCATATCACTGAGTCCAAAAGAGTTGACGACTTCAAAATAGCCTACTGGTGTTGTTTGCTCACGGTATTCTCCTTTTGGCCCTCTACCATAAGATCCTGACGATCCAAAGTTTTTATTATCCGTCCCGCGATAATTAGCCAAATCTGTTGTAATGGTTTCTCCGAAGTGGAATGGGGGATAGGACTCTCCGTTTTCGAGGTTAAGGGGTTTTGTAAACCCTCGACAGGCATATTCCCATTGCGCTTCAGAAGGTAGTCTATAGTCCCTTCCTGTTAACTTAGAAAGCCGGTCACAGAACTCTACTGCATCATACCAATTGACTCGTTCAACAGGTCTTCGCCATCTATCTATCCCTTGATAGGGCTCTTTAAAATGAGAGGGGTCTGGATCTAAATCTTTATTCACCTTAAGGTCAGATCGAGATGCGATCGCTTTCCATTGAGCTTGAGTAATCGGGTAACGTCCCATTAAAAACGAGGAAATAGTTACATCATGTTGGGGTCTTTCATTGCCACGACTCCCTTCTTCACTCTCCGGTGCCCCCATGGTAAAGGTTCCATCAGGGATTAAGACCATTTCGAGAGGGATACCGTCTATGTATTCTCTGTAGCCTCGAAAGGTTTGTTTTGGGCGTTTTATGGTCAGTTTGGCCATAATTCTTCAAACTTCTGACTTAAAACTTCTGACTTTATCCAGCGCACACTACACGAAAACCATAAGTGACGTCGACGCGGTAGTCGCGCCTAAGGATGTCGTAGCGAATCGCAGAACGGCAGTAATCAGGATTGTTGAACCAGGAGCCGCCCCGCAGCGGCGATTTTGGATTATTTTCGTCATTTGTGGCTGAATTTGAATTATTTTCACCATTGACATTTTTCGCTTCATTCTTATCAATCCAAGCACTGCCATCTTTGGGCGCACCTTTGTAGTTATCATGCCAATCATCAGCGCACCATTCCCAAACATTCCCGTGCATATCATATAACCCAAAGGGATTCGGAGAAAATTGACCCACAGGGGTGATTCCCCCGCTTCTTTTTCCTGGTGGTTCATCCCGATAAGTTCTTGAGGCATCGTAATTGGCTAACTGTCCGGTAATCGTCTCTCCAAAGTAGAATGGGGGATAGGATTCTCCACTGTCAAGTTTGAGAGGTTCTCTAACACCTCGACAGGCATATTCCCATTGGGCTTCGGAAGGCAGTCTATACTCCCTTCCTGTTAGCTTAGAAAGGCGGTTACAGAACTCTACTGCTTCATACCAGTTGATCCTTTCAACGGGGCGCTTCTCTCCTTTAAAGCTTGAGGGGTATCGATCTAAGTCTGTCTCAACTTTCAAGTCTGTCATTAATGCGATCGCTTTCCATTGGGCTTGAGTGACGGGATATTTCCCCATAAAGAAGGGTTGGAGTGTGACATCATGTTGGGGACGTTCACGACTACGGCTATCTTTTTCGCTTTCAGGGGAACCCATTGTAAATGTTCCTCCAGGGATAGCCACCATTTCCAGTTCGACATTATCGGTTAGGGTTTCAGTGAAGTAAGAGGCGGTGTAGGTTGTGGTTTTGATGATTTGTCCGCGACGGTTAACAGTCGGGGTTTGAAATGTCCACTGTTGTAATTTCTCTTCATCCTCCTCTAGCTCCTCTTCAACAACAATGATGGGGACTTCCGCTTCAAATTCAAAAGGTTCTAACTTGTCAGTGAGATCAACTCTCCCCTTACCAATCTCATTTCTCTCCCGTTTGCCTTGCGCTACTTTTTCACTGAGTTCCTGTGCAAAATTGGCGTATTCTCCTCCCCAAGTGGTGAGAACTGCTGCTTTGACTTCGGCAAAATAGAGGTCTCGATCTGCAGCAATACCTGGAACAGACCCGGCTGGGTTGGGAATCAGTGCTGGAAAATCCCGGAGACTACCATAATGGTGCTCTATGAAATCTCCAATTTCCCGCCAAATCTCTGTGGTGCGTTGAACTGGACTATTTCCTAGCAGTAACTCCCGGATTCCCGGACGAAATTCATACCAAGTTTCGGGAACAGTTGCCTGCTCTGGCCCCAAGGAAGACTTTTGGATAAGACCACTAAAAAAAACTTCTGCCAGATGCCAGTGTTCGCTATCCGGTAAAAACCACTGTTGTGCCAAGCGCATCACTGGAGGAATCAGGGGAACAGCAGCCAGAACTTCAGCAAGTTTTCGGGCTTTGGGGCTAGCATTAGCCAAGAATCCTCTCAGTAACTGTTGGGGAGTTTCCGGCACTGATTCAGGTTGTTCCGACCTTTGCTTTTTAGGATTCGTTGTGGCTGTTTCGGGCTTATCCTGTCTAATTAAAACCCCTTGAATCGAATTGCTGCCACTCCCGGTGGTAAAATTCGCCCAAGTGCTAAAGTGGTTAACGGATAAATTGAAAATTGGAAATTGATATAACCTAGCAGTTGTACGAAGCCTAGCTCCTACTTGTAACATGGAGTTAGGGGACTCTGCCTGACTAGCAATCAATGGTCGTTGAATTGCCTGATCTAGACCTGTGCGCTGCCATAGGGTTTGAGGAAAAACATGGGCAATACTAACAGGATGCTGTTCTCCTAATTCTGCTAAAACCTCAAAGGCTTGACCGGAATACCAAGCTTTTCCCAAAGTATCCGTTAAGGCAATAAAGAGCCGATGTCCTCCTGGTGCGATCAGGCTACGAACACTCCGTTCCATACGGTCAATACTTGAAAACAATTGGGGTGTAGGTTCTGTTGTATCGAAGTTCCAAATCCGGACATCCCGGAAAAACCCTTGCCAGCGAAAAAGCGTTGCCACCCCTTCCGCTAAATCTCCCCAAAATGCCATTGAAGGGGAGCAATCAATCAATAAATGTACCTCAAACCATCGCTCTAGGGGAGAACGAAATGCCACCATTGGCAATCCATCAGCTTCGGCGGTTTGTTCAACGGTTGCCTCAATATCCAGTTCATTGGCTACCAGTCCAGAAATACGCTTAGATAAGGGCAACAGTGCCTTACTGATTTCCCTAGGTTTGGGTAAGGGAAAGGGATCAGGAACATGAATAGGAGAGCTGTAATTACTGGAGGATGATTCGGGTTTTTCAGGGGAAGTCGGGGCATGGTCGGACGGTTGAGGATAAGTCCGAATCGGTATATGTTGTTCTTCTTTTTCCCTTACTGAGGGAGGAATATTTGGATAATCGTCTGAGGGATTTTCAGTGGATGATTCCGGATCAGAATGGTGTACATCCTCTGGTGGTTTGATGTCTTGAGACAATGGAGGAGCAACAATACGATCTACGTGAGCCAAGCACCAGATCAGCTCTGCCACTTCTCTATCATCTTGCCACCATTGATTTGTTTCACTCACCATTTCCCCCTGACCTCACAGTGATTTGAAGATAGTATTCAATACATCTTTCCGTTTTTCTTCAGTCAGGTCATCTCCTTGTAGTAATAAATAGATAGCATTCAACAATTGATCCGTTGCTAACTTTGTCTTTTTTGTGTCTCTTGCGTTAATCCGTCCCAAAAATTCCTTGATTAATTTCCGAGCTGGCTCATCCAGTTGCTTTAAATGGGTGGCATCAAAGCGATTTTCTAAAATTTTATAAAAACCCTCTTCGGTATCAGGTTGCTTGAGAGATAACCGTAGACATCGGCGTAGAAAGGCTGGTGGAAACTCCCGTGCTTCATTACTGGTCATCAAGACTAAGGGAAACTCTTGACATTGAATTAATCCTTTGTAAACCGAAATTTTTTCATCACTATCATCCCCGTGACTTCGGTAAGGAAGTACCTTTTGGAAGTCCCTGTTTAAGCGACTCAGTTCTGGAATCTCAAAAAATCCTTCCTCAAATATATGTAAGAGATCATTGGGCATATCAATATCACTCTTATCAATTTCGTCAATTAACAGCACTGCGGGTCTACCGGGTTGAGATTGATGAAATGCCATACCCATTGGTCTTAATCTTAAATAGTTACCAATGTCAGGCTCTTTTATTCTCTCTGTATTACCAACTTGTTGCTTCAGTAAAGACACTTCTTGTAATCGCCCAATGGCATCGTAGGCATACAGACCATCTTTCAAAGTAGTCCGAGAAACAATTGACCAGCGGTAAGGCCCCGGTAGTCCCAATTCAGCTGCGACTGCATAGGCTAAGGATGTTTTGCCGCTACCGGGATTTCCTTCAATCAGTAAAGGGCGACGCAAACACAATGCGGCATTCACCAATTCTACCGCTTGCGTGCTCGGAACAAACCCCAATGCCCTTGGATTAATCTTTTTTTTGTTGTCTTGGGGACTCTGTGATTTTGCTTGTTTAACCCATTCATCAACTGACAGACCAAAGGTGCGCCAAGGCGGGGGCGGTGGAATACGACTCAGATGCTGTTGTTTTTGTTCTGGGGTTGGTAAACTTTCCGCACTGAGGGTTAAGCCCCGGTAGATGCGAGGATCCTGATTTTCAGGTGTCGGGTTATTTGCCATTTTAGTCCACCAGGTCTGTTTTCAAGGGTTGCAAGAGTTCAGAAGGCTTAGAATTTAAATCATCCCAAAAAAGGGTTACCTCCAAACCCTTTTTATTTTTTCGTAAATCACGTATTTTGTTAGGCCAATCTTGCCATTCTGATATCTTTAGAGCTTTACCCTTAATGAGATTAATAAAAAAATGATTGTCATTACGATTCCAGACAGCAATGGGTAAAGCTTCTTCAATAATTGTCATTACTAATTCTGAGGGGGATTTACCCCGGTAAAGATCATAGGATTCAAATTGCTCTAATAACGTATCAAAATCTTGGTCTATTTCTAGTTCCTCAATATCCTCGTCATAAAATTCATTAGGATACTGATTATGATCACCCCATAAAACTATTTTTTTTGTGTTAATATTGTCGCTAATTTCGTTATAGTCTTCATCAAAATGTCTTTCATATGAATTAATAAATATTGGATATTCGTTGCCTAAAGCTCTTCTTCTTTTACCATATTGAAAACATATAGTTTCTACTGGAGTATTAAAATAACCAAAAGGCATAAAGAATTCGAGAGCGAGATTAACAGATTTACCTAACGATTCAGATAGACTATAACGTACTATACGAACTAAATTTGACAAGCAATCATTTTGTTTGAGGCAAGTTAGTAGAGCTTCACTCTTGTCACCGTCATTTGGTTCAATAACTTCCGGTTCCAGTCGTAACATCTCTGGATACTTAGCAAGTATGCAATTGTCACTTTCAATCCAAAGGTTCATATTTACAAGAAACGAGCCGGAGAGTTCACCCGTATTATACTCTTGGTCTAGTTCAGGTTCAAGTTCAATTTGAAGCCGGAGAGCTTTATTATCAAGACGCTGTTTGAATTCATGAAATGAGTTGTCTACAAACTGGTTTATTTTATCTAAATCTATACCTTTTCTATAGTCACAAACTTCAGATTGCCAATCTTTAATGTATTGGGCAAGTTTAGGCTTGTAATTTCTAGGATGACGTTTATCATCAAATCTAAGCCTACACCATTCTGAACAAGCAATCAGTGGGCAAACCCCTTGGTAAACTGGTTGTTCTGAAAACTCATTTAACTTTTCTAGAAGACTTGTCTCGTCTAAGACAAATTTTTCAAGAAGCTTTCTACTTAAAATAAAAGAATTAACAAAATATAAACTTTTTTCAGTTTCTTTTTTTAAAATACATAATAATTTTTTGACTAACTCATCGCGTTTTTCGTCCCATGTCTGCCAAGTCTTAGGTAAATAGGGAAAAAAATGTGGTGAAGTCTCAGAACCGGAAGTGCTATATTTTACATTTTGTTCTGTAGAGTTAATTTTCTGAGTAATTTTTTCACAAAGCTTACTCAGGTTAATATATCCGTCTTGAATCTCGCTAACCATCCAGTCCTCAAGAAGGATGTTTTCAAGAGCCTGGGAGAAGACACCTTCTGCCACTACTTGCTTGGCACGACAAGCAGCAATAACATGAACATCAATGTTGTTTCCCCCTTCGACTTTTTGGTGTTGGTTCATTGCTTGTGAAACATAATTTATGATATCCCCTGCACCACTTTGGGAAAAACAAGTATCGATAATGTAGAGAATTTGTGATATTTTTACTCCTTTATTATTTAGAGATGAAACTAAACTTTTAGTGGGTAAAGAGTTTTTTTTAAATATCTTATTATCGGTATCTTCCATCGACAGATAATGCCCTTCCCCTGGCAAATACTTACCATGACCAGAATAGTAGAAGATTACAATATCCGTTTCGCACCGCTCTTCATCTTGAAGCCAGTAGGCAAATTGTTTGATTAACTGATCTTTCTTCGGATTCAAGCGAAGATTCATCAAGGCTTCTTCATATCCAAATTTCTGAGTGAATAAATCAACAACTCTCTGTAAGTCTGTCGGAACACTATCTAAGTTAGGTATATCATCCTCTTCGTAATTACTTGTTCCACAAGCGATTAAATAATACCTGGGTTTTCCCGCCATATCCCTCGTCTACTAATCCATCAAGCCCAACTTAATAGCTTCTCCTGTTTCAGATGCGGTGAAATAGTTACTGGCATTGTGAGAATCAGATCCATTATAAACAAGCTTATCTTCCACTAACCCGTCAAATAAAGGATTTAATTCTTTTTCTAAAGCAACAATATCTCCCGCATCCGCAATGTTGATCCACCTTTTTACACTTCCCGGCCAAGACCCCAAATTAGAGACCGGTGAGGGTTCCAGACGATCAAAAATTAGCCCTTTTATCCCCAATGGGGAACCTAGAGTCACAAAAACGTCCACTGACCATTCTGGGTGTTGGCATAGGGCTTCGTAACAGACGATTGACCCGAGGGAATGACCAACCAATACACGGGTATCGTGGTCTATGGCTTCCACAATGCGTCCGCGAATTTGCTGTCTTAAGTCTGGATTATGGAAGTAATCCCGAACTTGTTTCAGAAAAGAAATCACGATTTTTTCAGCAACACCACCAAAAAACCTAGAACCACTTAAGGCATTTAAAGCTTTTTGAACACGTCTGGGTGTTGCCTTTTCTCTGGATATATCCGCTGGGCCTTTGATGTCGTCTTCTACTTTTGCTGCTTCTTCCCACCATTGCATGAGGAGTTCCTTCTCCCAATCCGAGTCAATATCATTAGCTTCATAGTTAGGTATCCCCATTCCTGATTTTGAGCGACCTCTGAACAGGTCTCCATAAAAGGCACAGTGGAATTCATCATCAGAATCTAATCTAGCTCCAACACGCTCCAAACCATCCTTGAGGGCTGGTAGCCACTTAGCATAAATTGTATTACTACCTTTAAATTCTTGATTAATCCCATGAACACCCACAATCTTAGCCATACCATTAGCTACCTATCTGTGTAAGGATTGCTCCAAATAATATAATATAGCACTACCCATTAAGGTGTTTTACAGGGTGCATCTGAATGCATGCTGTTTGAACCTGTGGTGGGTTACGGGACGGACTGTTCCAATACTGGCTACTGATAAAATCAGAGGCTTTCCGTCTTATCACGCACCCTACTGGGGTGGCACACCTAAAAATGTTTGTTGGGTAGAGCGGTAGGGAAACCCAACAAAGCGTTACTGGTGTTGGGTTTCATTCTTCAACCCAACCTACGCTTATTGCACCATTTTAAATGTGTCGGTCCACTACCCAACTAACTTCTGACTTCAAACTTCTGACTTCTGACTTCAAACTTCTGACTTCTGACTTCTGACTTCAAACTTCCGACTTCTGCTATACATGATCAAGCGATGCAGCGCCGCCCAAGGGGGTTTCCCCCACTCGCTATTGCATCAAGACATCGTTAAATAAAACAAAAGAAAATACTTGTAATTTACCAAACATCGTACACTAATTCAAAAGTGTGACTACCGAGGGCAAGATGGGGTTTGACCGGCTGCTGGCATAGGAATCAAATTCACTATGGAAAATGCACTTGATAACCCCTGTGAAAAAGCTGCGGGTATGAAAACGGCTATGAAAAAAATTAAGGACTAAATCAGGTTAAGACATGGAACCAAAACTATAGTTATAACAGGGAATAATCTACCCGGTTATAGAAATAATTTACTCGTATTTTAGTTAAAAAAATAAAATTGTGTAGACAATTTGGCTTGCTTTTGGTTTAGATAATTTGACAAAATAAACGTATGATTGCCAGTTGCGATTACTACTTGTTATTACTAGATAGTTTTCGATGCCAGTAAGTTCAAATAGTTAATATATATATACTTCTTAATAAAGTCCTCTCTATCTCACTAAGTGATTTCCATTACTTCCATGACACTAAACCAGGTTTTAGGGTTCTTGCTCATAGTTACCGTCTGTCCTATCTTAGGCGGACTACCTCTGATTGCCTGGATTACCCGTGTACTGACAAGGCATAACCTAGCCCAGGTCGGTACTGGTAATATATCAGTTTCAGCCGCCTTTTACCACGGAGGAAATCTGGTTGGTGTTTTGGCAGTGCTCTCAGAGGCAGGAAAAGGAATTGCCGCAGTCTTACTAGCTCGCCACTTCTTTCCCAGTGAATCAGCCTGGGAATTGATCGCTCTAATCATGTTGGTGTTAGGTCGTTACTGGATAGGCAAAGGTGCAGGGACGACCAATGTAACTTGGGGAGTATTATGCCATGACCCCATTTTGGCATTGCTAGTATTTTTGATTGGAGGGATTAGCTTTACCATTTTCCGCAATCCCAAACAGGGCAAACTGGTGATTTTAGTCTTGTTCCCTGTAATTCTGGCTTTATTGCATCCCCAGGATTTCTCCAGAATTGTAATTGCCACCATCTTGAGTCTATTATTAGCTTGGATTTATCAAAAAATTCCCGATGACTTAGACCTTCCGAGTGGGGAAACTCAAGCAGAATCTAAGAAAGTGTTTCATTTTTTCCAAGGCGATAGTGCCGTAATTTCTCTGGACACCAAACTAGACCCTAAAAAAGTTGGGCAAAAAGCTGCCACCCTATCCCAGCTGAAGCGTTCTGGTTACTCAGTACCTGTGGGCTGGGTACTGCCTCCAGGGGATGATCCAGAACCGTTGATCAAATACCTACCCGTTTCTGAATCTGAACCCCTGGTAGTGCGTTCTTCTGCTATAGGAGAAGATTCAGCCCAGGCTTCAGCCGCAGGGCAGTATCAAAGCATCTTGCAGGTGACTAGCTCAGCCGCACTACTGGATGCCATTAATCGAGTCTTAGAGTCTTATCGTAATCCAGTAGCGGCACAATACCGTCGGGATCAGCAACTGCCAGATACAGCTATGGCTGTGCTCATTCAAAAACAAGTCAAGGGGGTTTTTTCTGGGGTTGCTTTCAGTCGTGACCCTATTTCCCAACAGGGAGAAGCTGTCGTGGTCGAAGCCTTACCTGGATATGCTACACAAGTTGTATCGGGTAAAGTAACACCAGAGCAGTACCAAGTTTATTTCCAGAAATCAGGGCAGCAAGAGGATTCAGCAGAAAGTTTGGCCTCCTCACGGATTGAAGGGAGTGGTGATGTCCCCCCAGCCTTAATCAAACAAGTGGCGCTCTTGGCACGTCGGTTAGAAGACTATTACCAGGGTCTTCCCCAAGATATTGAGTGGAGTTATGACGGTCAAAAACTTTGGTTACTGCAAGCACGACCTATCACTACCCTACAACCAACCTGGACTCGTAAAATTGCTGCGGAAGTAATTCCAGGAGTAATCCGACCCCTAACTTGGTCGATTAACCGTCCCCTAACCTGCGGTGTTTGGGGAGAGATTTTTACCATAGTGCTAGGGAAGCGAGCTAAAGGAATGGATTTCACCGAAACTGCCACCCTGCACTATTCCCATGCTTACTTCAATGTTACTCTGTTGGGAGAAATTTTTAGGCGTATGGGTCTACCCCCAGAAAGTCTGGAATTTCTGACTAGGGGAGCTAAGTTTTCCAAACCACCGATAAATACCACTATAAAAAACGTACCTGGTTTACTACGATTGCTTGGTCGGGAATGGCGTTTAGACCAAGACTTTGAAGCGGATTACCAAACTCACTTTCTGCCCCTATTGAATCAGCTTTCAGCAAGAACCCACTCAGAATTATCTCCAGTACAACTCCTAGAACGCATCGACAGTATTCTGACGGTCTTGAAACGAGCCACCTACTATAGTATTCTTGCTCCCCTTAGTATGTCCTTGCGGCAGGCAGTACTCAAGATTGATGACAAAGAACTAGATAACAGCAAAACTCCAGAGGTCGATAGTATGCGAGCCTTGGCTAGGATAGCAGCAGATGCTCGCCATTTATTAAGCCACGAACAGATTATCTATGACAGTGGAGCCTCTCTGTTTGCCACCCTAGCAGAAATCCCAGATGGTTCCAGCATTTTAGAGCAGTTTGACCGCTTTCTTGAGCGCTATGGTTACCTTAGCGAAGTGGCAACCGATGTAGCAATTCCCCGCTGGCAAGAAGACCCCCGAGCTGTCAGAAAGTTGTTCGCTCAGTTTCTAGCTTATCCACTGCCCCAATCTCCAAAACCTAGAGGGCAACGCTGGAAAGCTGAAGTGGTACAAGCACGGCTGGATCTCAAAGGTCGGGTGACCCAAGTCTACTCTAAGCTGATGGCTCACCTACGCTGGAGCTTCTTGGCTATAGAGGCACGCTGGCTGCTGTCAGGTTTACTAGTTGAACCAGGGGACATTTTTTTCTTGGAGTTAGCCGAAATTCGCTCTCTAGTAGGTAGTGATAACCAGGAACTCAGACAACAGCTTCCAGAAATTGTGCAACAACGGCGGACTAAATTGGCACAGGATGCTGAGCTGACTAGCGTACCTTTCCTGGTTTATGGCAATAATCCTCCCTTACCCGCTGAGCCCAAATCTTTAGCTGGGTCTGAGCAAGGACTGCTACAAGGCATTGGTGCCAGTTCGGGACTTGTAGAGGGTTTAGTCAAAGTAGTGAAAACCTTGCAAAGTGATATCACTATTGACCAGCAAACCATTGTGGTGGTACCTTACACCGATTCCGGTTGGGCACCATTACTCGCTCGTGCTGGTGGCTTAATTTCTGAAGTAGGGGGACGTTTATCCCACGGTGCCATTGTAGCCCGAGAGTATGGTATCCCAGCCGTAATGGATATTAATCATGCCACTGATATATTACGAGATGGTCAGCGGGTCAGGATTGATGGTCAGTTGGGGACAGTTGAGGTATTGGAATAGGGAATAGGGAGTAGGGAATAGGGAGTAGGGAATAGGGAATAGGGAATAGGGAATAGGGAATAGGGAATAGGGCCTCAAAAATTATCACAATTAATTTATGAGCTATACTGCTATATTGGGTTTTAGGGAGTAGGATTCATAACTCAAATACAAATGCTATATTAAGTAATTTTTTGTGCAAAAATGATAATTTAAGTAACAAACATTTGTCATAGTAAAAACGTCATCAGTCATCTATAAAAAGTAGTTTTTTGATAATTTTTTGGTCAATTCATTATTTTCCACTATTCCCTGTTCCCTACTCCCTACTCCCTACTCCCTACTCCCTACTCCCTACTC
>NZ_CEYLVT010000188.1:0-14795 GCF_982860115.1 Moorena sp. | reverse complement strand
TTGAAGGTTGTTTGGTTGAAGGTTGTTTGGTTGAAGGTTGTTTGGTTGAAGGTTGAAGGTTGTTTGGTGGTTCGGGTAGCGTGGCCTTTTGGCCAAGGTTCAGAATATAACCTTTAACCTGCTAACCTGCTAACCTGCTAACCTGCTAACCTTCTAACCTTCTAACCTGCTAACTTGATCGCCTGCTAACCTGTAATTGGGATTATTTGATGCCTACTGCCATTGAGTAAGCTCCTACAAGAGGTTTAGTGTAAGTGTCTTTGAATCCTACTTTGTCCATCCAAGCACAGCAGTCTGCTCCTGTGTAGTCGAAACCCCCAAAGGTCTCGATCAGCATATTTAGGCTCATGAGTAAC
Source organism: Moorena sp. (assembly GCF_982860115.1). Lineage (NCBI taxonomy): Bacteria > Bacillati > Cyanobacteriota > Cyanophyceae > Coleofasciculales > Coleofasciculaceae > Moorena > Moorena sp. The sequence goes on along the minus strand of NZ_CEYLVT010000188.1, from coordinate 14,439 downwards.
CCAAACGTGTTCTGGCAGCGCTGATCGTCGATTAGTGCGTCGTAGACAATCAATGCACCACCGGTCGGGAGTGCTTCGTAGGCTTTGGCAATTAACAGGTGCTTTTCTTCTAGATTCCAGTCATGCAGGATGTGTCCCATCACCAAAACATCAGCACTAGGCAGCATATCCTGGAAAAAGTCACCACCATGGAAGTCTAATCGCTGGCTAAGTCCTTTCGAGGCAACATATTCCTCGTAAATTGGGCGAACCACTGGCAAGTCGAACCCACCTCCAAGTAAATGGTCATGACTTAGGGCAATGGTTACTGGTAACTGCCCTTGAGCAGTGCCGATATCGATAAACGTCTGAAACTTCTCCCAGGGAAATTTCTCAGCGATCGCCTTAGCTACTCCCATACTGATCCCAGACATCGCTTCCAGAAAGAGTTTTAGGCGGGTGGGGTCCCCGTAAAGGGTGCCGAAGAAGTCTTCTCCATTTTTGGCTTCATTCTGGGGTTGACCGCTCCGTAATCCTTCTGTTAATGAACCCCAAAATCCATAGAGACGGCTGTTGCACATTTCTAGGCAACCACCGATATAGGAAGGCTTGGAGCGGTCAAGAAACAAATCACTTTCAGGGGTGTTACTGTAACGGTGATTAGAACGCTCTAACACGTTTAAGGCAACTAGTGCATCCAAAAAATCTCGCGCGCTACGGGGATGAAGTCCTAGTTTTTCAGTCAATTCAGCAGCAGTCATAGAACTCTGAGCCAGTTCAGTAAATACTCCCAGTTCCACGGCACTTAAGAATGTCTTAGATGCCGAGAAAGCCAACCCCAATTCTAATAGTTTGTCCGGTACCAGCTGTTTAGTAAGCTGTTGCATTGCCTAGTCTCCTTCTAGTTTACTTTAGTAAAAAATGTTCAGTGAATTATCAACAAATTAAGACCTAACTGTAACTTTTGTTTGAGCTGCATAAGCAAAATCATGAAGCCCTTTACCCTCTAAGTTATGCTCAGCACAAATTAGGATATCCTGATATTGATTCCGAAGCTTTCTTTTCAAGACTTTTCCTGTTGACCCTACAGGAAGATTAGTGACGATTTCTAAAAAAGACAATGGTTCAAACTTGTTATCCAATAGCTGTTTATTGATAGCAGTAATCAGAGCTGATGCTGTAATATTTTCTGGCGCTTTTAGCTTGATAAAAGCCACCAAACCATCCAAGCCTTTTTCCTTAGGGACACCAATTATTGTACAATCAGCAACAGCTGAGTTGTTCTTCAAAATTAATTCCTCGATGGGTAAGGTATTGACTAAGCCCCTAGCGCACTGAATCGCATCAACCGCACGATCCACGTGAAAAAATTTATTGTTCTGATCATAATAAGCCAAATCCCCACTAATCCAGTACCCTTGTTTATAACTTTTGAGGGTGCGGTTAGAATCATTCCAATAGCCTGGTGTAATCGTTGGAGATTTAATACCTAGGAAACCTACCTGATAGGGTGGCAGTAGATTTCCCTCCTCATCTAACACTACAGCTTTTACAAAACTGCGTGGCTTACCCATATATCGATTATACAAGCTTGTCTGGCGACTAGAGACTTTATTAAACAAAGCCATGCCGAGTTCTGAAGCACCGAGACCATCAATAAAGACTGATTGAGAATTCCCGGCATTTACCAGAGTCCTGATATGAGCTTCATGGGCAGCATCTCCCGTATTAATCCACATTTTTACAGAACTCAATTGGTCTTTTTCTAAAGCCTGGGAAGCCATATCGGCATAGGTTTGTGGAAAAGCTGCTACTATAGTCGGTTTAAGTTGTTTAGCTTGAGTAATAGCATTATTTCCAGATAAATCTGACAAAACCATAGTGGGTAACCCCAGTAAGGTTACTGTCATAAAGTAGCTAATTCCCGCCGAATGTGAACTAGGTAAGGCAAACAAAAACTTATCGGATTGACTAGCTGGAAAATTTAGCAGACGAATTCGTTTGCCAAAGAAAAACTGTTGATGCCCAAATATCACTGGCTTAGGCTTTCCAGTAGTACCAGAGGAATGACAGATCATAATTGGATGAGAATCTGTAGGAGAATATGGATACCACTGGGGAAGCTGTATTTTTGAGCTCTGGACAGATGTATGGTTGACATCTGTGGCAATAAACGTTAATGAGTCATTAGTTTTGACGTAGCCACTAATACTATCGAGGTGCTTCTGATCAGAATATAAACCAATGGCACCAACACGACTGATAAAGTCAGCAGCAATATCAGCATCCATACGACCGTTTACCAAAACTGGAATAGCACCGAGGTTGTTTAGTGCTAAGTAATGGATAAAGTAACCGATTCCATCGTCTAAATAGATAGCAACAGGATCATTCTCACGAACACCAGATTTCCTGTACCAAGAGGCATAGTTATCCACAACATTTTTTAAGGAAGATAAACTAAAACTGTTGATGATCTCCCCTGTGAATGTTTTAAAAGGTTTTTCTAAAAATAAAAAATCATTGTTTCGATATGGGTTATTAGTAACAGAGTACTGAAGAAAGTTACCACATCCTAATGGCTTGGAAAGGAATAACTTAAGTCTTTGGTACAATGGCAAAATAGTTGGGTTAATGTTCATGAGGTTAATTTCAAAGTGGTGTCGAAATATAATTGATACTACCTAACAGATAATGTAATGCCGACAATGGCGCAATTTATTCACAATTCAAATCAAATTTGCCAGTTCACTATCAGACAAGATAATCTCACCATAATCGGGAATCCAAGCTAGCCAGGTATTTTCAGATTCCCGACCTAAAATAAGAGCTTCTTCACAATGAATCGAATTAGGGATATCAGGGGCTTTAACCCAAATTTGAGAGTAGGATTCTCCCTCAAGGTTACTTGAGTTAATACCAATCGATTTGTCTTTAAAACCTAAGGTCGATTCAGTATGCCTATTTGGTTTTTGCTGATAGTCATTTAAGCTAAGTAATTTACTCATTCTTAAATCCCCTCTTACTTGCTAATACATGTTGATTGTTTTCAAGGAAGTTATATCGTGTCCGGTTGTTCGCGATAGTGTTATTTGTCGTTGTTTCTTTGGTAATCGATACTCCCGGACATGATATTATTTACTTTTCCAGACAAGACTCTTTCACTGGAAGCCCAACATGACGTCCACTGGGCGCAGTATGACCAAGCAGCTTATCGCCAGGCTTCAATTCTGTGACGTTCAGGACTTTACCACCAGGTCCAAGCACTCTTACATGCCAATCGTCTTGGACAATCACATTTACCGGAATTCCCGATTTAGACACTGCATCGATACTGAGTAGGGGACGAACTTCTATCTTCATCCTGCCTACAACTATTTCTCGTGCCTTGCCATCACAATTTACCCCTAATACTTTGTGTCCTGAACTCAGCTCACTAAGATAATTAGTTTGACTAACACTAGACACTAAATAAGAATGTATAGCACCAGCATTGACTCGGAAAGGACGAGTTGGCATGTAGGGCAGTGGATGGGTCTCGCTGCTAACTAAAATCATTCCTTGGGAATAAGAACCAATGAGTATACCTTCATCTTTTGCAAAGTTAGAACAAGTATCTACACAAGCCCGTTCTCCCATTCCAATATGGGAAATTTTTGTTACTTCAAGTTCTTCCAGTGAAACTTCCAAATTGTTGGCCTTACGACACAGCTGCCCAAGCTCTCTGGCATCGATAATCCCGTTAGGGGTTAGCATGACCCCATGTGACCCTTTTTCTAAGACCCCCAGGACAATTTCTGCTTCCTCAATATCTTTGACAACGGTAATTATTTGCCCATTCGTATTGTCTGCTGAGGCTAAAACGATCTCCAGAGGAATTTTTGTGGGGTCTTTAAAATAGATGACAGCCCATTTTTCCTGTCTAGCTATCTTACAAGCAGTTTGTAAGGTTTCGTCGTCGATAACATGAATAAAAAATCCAATTTCTGCTTTAGATTTGTAGGTTTCTGGTTGAGTAGTTATTTCAGAATACCAGGAATGATCAAACAGTAAGATATCGGCCTTTTCGATACATCCGTCTGCTTCTTCTGGGCTGTCTACAAAAGCAATGCGAGAGACAGAGTCATGACAATCCATGACTGGACTTGATGAATCAACTACCACTCCATTGATATCAGAGTTTAGAGATCCACACAGTGCTTTATAGTCAACATCATTAAAGCTTCTTAGGTCTAACCAAGATAATTTCATTACGCTACCTCCTTGATGGTAAACTGATAGGGATTAGTGATAACTTTGGCAATTTCTTGAGAAATGAATGAGGGATTACTGTGTTGAAATATATTTCTACCAACAGCAACGCCTTTACCGCCAGCCCTGATGGCATCTTTGATCATCGATAAGATCGAGCTATCTGCATTGCTCTTTGCTCCTCCGGCAACGATAACGGGGATGTCAACGGCATTAACAACTTGTCTGAAGGATTGAACATCGCCAGTGTAGTTGACCTTGACAATATCTGCTCCTAGCTCCCAGGCCAATCTGGTTGAGTGAGCGATCGCATCTGCATCGTACTCATTTTTAATCTTTTCTCCTCGTGCATAAACCATTGCTAGCAATGGCATACCCCATTGATGACAGGCTGCTGAGATTTGGCTGAAATCTTTGAGCATACGGTATTCATCGTTGGCCCCAAGATTAACGTGAATTGAAACTCCATCTGCACCAAGCTTAATGGCTTGTTCAACACTACTGACTAGATGTTTGGAAGATGGATCGGGAGATAGGTTCGTTGACCCAGAAAGATGTAAAATTAAGGATATATCTTTCTGAATTAAACCTGGATGGATTGCCCGAGCTATCCCTTGATGAGCAACAATTGCACTAATGGTTTTCTCCGGTAACGATCTGATAAATTGATGAACTTTTGCCAGACCATTAACCGGACCCAGTGTAAACCCATGGTCAATTGGGACTATAAAATAGTTGTCTAATCCTTTGAGAATTCTTGCCAAACGATAATTTTTACCAAGAGACATCAGAGACTCCTTTTGACTCGATTACATGATGTGGTGTTTTCCAAAATCGTCAGCTGTCAGCCGTTGGCCGTTGGCCACGCTACGCGAACAGCTGTCAGCCGTTAGCTTAAAATAAACCTGTTTGGCCTATGGCCACGCTACGCGAATAGCTTTCCGTAACAGAGATTAAACGAATGCTTATCTCTTTTATTCAAAACAGTTTCCTCCTCAATAACCGTGCGCATAAGCTGATAGCTGATAGCTGATAGCTGATAGCTGATAGCTTACTGGAAAACTAACTTTTAGTGTTTCATGGCACTTAGCTCAATCTCGATATTTCTATCGTGCCTGACACTCACAAACCGAAAGTCTCAGTTTTTGCCTCAGTTTTTGTCTTAGTAACTGGAACTAAAGTGAGTTGTCTGGTTTTTTTTAGAGTAATCTCAGGAATTTCTTAGATTTTGCTCAGCTTGAACTCAACAGGATAACTGATATAGCAAAGGGCACTTCGGATCAGGGAGTAGGGAGTAGGGAGTAGGGAGTAGGGAGTAGGGAGTAGGGAGTAGGGAGTAGGGAACTGTAGCTTAACAACCAGCTCTGCTAGTCTAGAATTTAAACAGGTTTGTCTCAGTTTTTGTCTCAGTAGTTTCAGTTATGCTGTGTTTCTGAGATTTTTCTCATGTTTCCCTAAGACTCCATCTGCGTTAACTTGCCCTAACTAATTCCATAACTTTCGATAACATTTCTATATTGCGTGCCTTTTTGGTCACCCATAGATTAAGGAGTTAGGTATAGTGATGGCTGGATTAGGGATGGAGCCATAGCGATCGACCCCATGGATTGGGGGTTAAGCAAAGCAAGATAGTGGAGTTATGATGAATTCCGTGCGAGCATCTGAATCAGGACTTAAATTAGTAGACCAAGCTAGACGTCAGAAAAGATGGAACAAAACAGCGGTAGCTTGGTATACCAGTGCATTTACCTCTAAGGCAACCTTAAACCGATTTTGGGGGAGACAGTCAATTCGTACTGACACCTTCATTGCCATTTGTCGCGCTGTAGGTCTTGATTGGGAAAAGGTAGTTGAGCCGGATGAGATTGAGATAGATCAGATGGAGCTAACAGCGCTATCGACAACTGCTCTGGCTGGAATTGGACATCTTGATTGGGGTGGAGCTCCAGAACCGAGGGGTTTCTACGGTCGGATGCAGGAACTGAATACCCTACAGGAGTGGATTCTACAGGACAACTGCTGCCTGGTGGCACTTCTAGGGATGGGGGGAATTGGCAAAACTGCCTTGGCTGTGAAGTTAGCCCATCTGCTACAAGATAAATTTGAGTTTGTGATGTGGCGCAGTCTACGCAATGCTCCGCCTCTAGAGGAAGTCCTGGCAGACATGATTCAATTTCTGTCTGTGCAGCAGGAAACGAATTTACCTTCCTCTGTGGATGGCAAAATTTTGCGATTGATTCAGTATTTACAGACGGCCCGTTGCCTGCTGGTTCTTGATAATACCGAATCCATTCTCGAAAGTGGTTCTCGCACTGGTGGCTATCGAGAGGGATACGCTGGATACGGTGAGCTACTCAGAACTATTGGGGAAACCTCCCACAACAGCTGCCTAGTGATGACCTCCCGGGAGGCACCTCAAGACTTGACCATTCTGGAGGGGGAAGCCTTACCCGTTCGCTGCTTCCCACTCAAAGGTTTACCAGAAACCCATGGACAGGAAATCTTTAAGGAAAAGGGAAATTTTATTGGGGATGACACCCAATGGATGACCCTAATTGAGCGTTATGCGGGAAATCCTTTAGCCTTAAAAATGGTAGCCTGTGCAGTCAGAGACTTTTTTGATAGCAATATTGCTCAGTTTCTGGATTTTTTAAAAGAAGGCTCATTCATTTTTGATGATATTCGGGATTTACTAGATCGGCACTTTCAGCGCCTCACCCCTACAGAAAAGGAACTGATGTACTGGCTAGCTATCAATCGGGAACCCATTTCTCTTGAAGAACTGCAAGAAGACTTTGTCTGTTACCTATGCGCTACGGATATTTTAGAAGCTGTAGGGTCTCTACAACGCCGGTCATTGATTGAGAAAACCTCAACTGGGTTTACCCAACAACCTGTAGTCATGGAATACATGATTAATCGACTCATCGAGCAGATTCCTGAAGAGATTATTAGTCAAAATATCGCTATCTTCCGCACTCACTGCCTAGTCAAAGCCAGCGCCCCCGATTATGTTAGGGATGCTCAAGTCTGTCTGATTCTTGAACCGATTATTGAGAAATTACTCTCCAGTTTTGGTTCTACAAAACAGCTGGAAAATCATCTGCTGGAAATCCTCTCAATGCTGCGCGCCCCAACTCCTGGGGTTAAAAAATCTACTCTCCAGATGGGATATGTCAGTGGTAATACTATTAATTTACTTAGTCAATTACAGATTGATTTAAACGGCTATGACTTTTCTGGTCTGACAGTTTGGCAAGCCAACCTACAGGGACTGAAATTACATAATGTCAATTTCGCTGGTTGTGACTTGGCTGGCTCAGTGTTTACTGAAACCCTAGGGAATATGTTATCGGCAGCATTTAGTCCAGATGGGAGGATGTTGGCAATCTCTGATACAAATTTTGAGATTCGCCTATGGCATGTGCAAACTGGTAAACTACTGGTAATCTGTGAGGGTCACACTAATGGGGTACGCTCTGTTGCCTTTAGTGGGGATGGTAAAACCTTAGCCAGTTGTAGTGCTGACCATACCGTCAAGTTATGGCAAGTCAGTGATGGCAGCTGCTTGCAAACTTTTACTGGACATACTAATCAAGTTTTCTCAGTTGCTTTTAATCCTCAAGGTAATACCCTGATTAGTGGTAGTAGCGACCACACTGTCAGACTTTGGGATGGTGACACGGGTCAATGCCTTAACACCTTTACTGGACATACCGGTTGTGTGAGATCAGTGGCGTTTAGTACTGATGGCAAAACCCTAGCCAGTGGCAGTGATGACCACACTGTCAGACTCTGGGATGCTAGCACTGGTAGTTGGGTTAGAACTTGTACTGGACATACCAGTGGAGTACGCTCAGTGGCGTTTACCACTGACGGCAAAACCCTAGCCAGTGGCAGTAATGACCACACTGTCAGACTGTGGGATGCTAGCACTGGTAGCTGTGTTAGTACTCACACCGGACATAGTAGTGGAGTCTACTCAGTGGCGTTTAGCACTGACGGCAAAACCCTAGCTACTGGTAGTGGCGACCATACTGTCAGGTTATGGGATTACCACACTGGTATTTGCCTGAGAACCTTGCATGGACATACTAATCAGATCTTTTCTGTGGCGTTTAGCCCTCAAGGTAACACCCTAGTCTGTGTGAGTTTAGATCAAACTGTCAGACTTTGGGATTGGGGCACTGGTCAATGCTTGAAAACTTGGCACGGACATACTGATTGGGTATTTCCAGTGGCTTTCAGTCCTGATGGTAAAACCTTGGCTAGTGGCAGTAACGACCATACAGTCAGACTATGGGATTATCATAGCGATCGCTGTATCAGTATTTTGCACGGACATACTGCTCACGTGTGTTCAGTGGCCTTTAGTAGTGACGGTCAAACCGTAGCTAGTAGCAGTAGAGACGAAACAATCAGGCTGTGGGATATCAAGACGGGAAAATGCTTAAAGATTTTGCACGGACATACTGATTGGATCTATTCGGTCACTTTCAGCAGTGATGGAAAAACCCTAGCCAGTGGCAGTGCTGACCAAACGGTGAGGCTTTGGGATCAGCGTACTGGTCACTGCCTCAGCACTTTGGAAGGACATACTAATCAGATCTGGTCAGTGGCTTTCAGTAGTGATGGTAAAACCTTGGCGAGTAGCAATACAGACCAAACGGTGAGGCTGTGGGATGTCAGCACAGGGGAATGCTTGAAAACGTTACAGGGACATGGTAATCGGGTCAAATCCGTCGCTTTCAGTCCTAACGATACTATCTTGGCCAGTTGTAGTACAGACCAAACGGTACGCCTCTGGGATTTGAGTACGGGTCAATGCTCTAAACTATTACGCGGACACAACAATTGGGTTTTTTCCGTGGCATTCAGTCCCGATGGCAAAACTATCGCTAGCGCCTCTCACGACCAAACTGTCAAGGTGTGGGATGTTTCCACAGGGGCATGCCGCCACACTTGCACCGGACATACCCATCTAATCTCTTCTGTTGCCTTTAGTCGGGATGGTCAAATTATAGCTAGTGGTTCTCAAGACCAAACGGTGAGGCTTTGGGACACTAAGACGGGCAAGTGCCTGAAAATTCTCAGAGCTCCCAGACTCTACGAAGCCATGAATATCACTGGAGTGACAGGATTAACTGAGGCACAGAAAGCAACTCTGAAACAGTTGGGTGCGATCGCAATCGAAAATTTTCGTATTGAGAGTTGATTTGGCTGTTCAGTTAACGTCATAATCTATACTTCGACTGCTATAAATTCTGATATTTTTATTTAGAAAATCTTTGGACGAATCTTTGTGAAAATTTCGTAATTATTGCTATTTTTATTACGTCGAACTCAGGTAATCCTCCGGTGGGTTGGTTCTGGCAGTTTAGTTTTTACCAAAAAAGCTCTGCCATGATGATTTTCCAGATAAAATAGTAGTGATAAAATAGTTTAATATCATGCACATTAAAGATGCTGATGGGACCAGAGGGCAGCCTGGGTGCGATCGCGAACATCCAACTCACAGAAAATATTAGTTAGATGATTTTTAATCGTGCCTTCGGTCAGATTAAGAGCGGCTGCAATTTCTCGGTTGCTTTTACCTTGTCCCAACAGCTTCAGGATCTCTAGTTCCCGCTGATTGAATTGAGCATGATAATCTGTTTTTTCCCGTTCAGGTTGGGTATTATTCAGTTGAGAAAACACCTTTGGAGCGATGGTAGGACCTAATTGGCTGTATCCCTGATACAGACTGCGAATGGCCGCTGCCACCTTAGGGGCTGGAGTGCTTTTAAGCAAATAGCCCAACGCCCCAGCCTGAAGAGACTGGAACACATAGTCATCATTGTCAAAGGTGGTTAAGACTAGAATCCGAATCCAGGGGTAGCGGGTATGGATTTCTCGGGTTGCTTGCACGCCATCGCAGATGGGCATCCGCACATCCATCAAGATAATGTCAGGCTGTAACCTCTGGGTGAGGGCAATGGCCTCTTCACCGTGATTGGCTTCACCCACCACCTCGAGATCATCCTCCAGGGACAACAGTGCCGCCAGTCCCTGACGAAAGATGGGTTGATCATCAGCCAATAGAAGTCGAATCATCGTGGTATCCTAATCTGAATACAGGTGCCTTGTCCCGGTGTGCTATCTAATTGTATCGATCCACCTATCAGCTGAACTCTCTCCTGCATACCCCTGAGGCCAAAACCCTGGGTGGGTTTAGCAATATCAAAGCCAATACCGTCGTCCTTTAGTTCAAGGATAACCGCATCAGCAGAAGCATATCCCTTGAGGTGAATAACCTGGGCTTGACTGTGTTTGCGGATATTTTCCAATCCTTCCTTAACCACACAGTAAAGCTGATGATTGGTTTGTAACGGCAGCTGGGGCAAATCTATTTTGCTTTTAACCTTTATGGAGGGGTGGGATATGAAAGATTCCAGCAGCTGTGGCAGCGCCTTATTGAGATCAAAGGTCTCTTCTCGCATGGTGGTCACTGCCCGACGCACTTCTTGTACGGATTGGCTGGCCAGCAGTTTGGCCGTCTCTAACGCTGGTTGAAGCTTATTAGAGTTTCGTTCGTAGAGTCGTTGTGCTAATTCTAGCTGCACATCAAGGGAGGTCAAAGTATGGCCCAATGAATCATGAATATCGCGAGCAATGCGGGTGCGTTCTAAATCTGCGGCTAGCAATTCAACTTCCTGAGTTAAGGCGATTGCTTGCTGACGACTCCTGTACTCAGCTACTAAGGTAAAACAGAGCAGAAGAATCAGTATGCTCATAGAAATATAGAGTACAAGGTTATTGAAAATCGTATCTGCAAGCAATACTTGGGGAGCCTCTTGGATCATTTTTACTCGCTCTTCAAAAAGAGCTTTCTGCTCTTCAATTGGGTTTGAGAGATCAGTTAGAAAACCATTCATAAACCACCACGCTAAACCTATATGCCAGGCAATACCGGCTAAAACAACCGTGATGATCACGTCCCGACGACGCAACAGAAAACAGCTTTTGGCTAAGTATATACAGAGAAGGAGATCCAAACCCACCTGACTAAAGATACGTGTTAGTAACAGACAGGCAATTTCGGCAAAGATATAGGCTCGTCGCTGCCACATGGGGCGACGAATTGGAAAGAAAAAGCTCAGAATGGCCAAAACTCCTAATACCCAGAAGACTAGATAGTAACTGTTATTGGCCTCATAGGGCAATGATTTATTCAGGATGGGAAAAATCAGTCTCAGGGTCACCATGACTAAGAATGCCCATTCCACATAGCGCAGGATTTTGGGAATTGAAGGATTAATGGTCGAAACCTGAGGAGTTGTCCGAGCTGACATCAGCTTACCTAATGCTTATGACTGCTTCTACAGCTTATGAAACTTATGGATAAATTTCCATGACAAAGGTCATGTATCTATATGACCTTTCGCTATAGTCAGTTTGAAATGGCCTATTTAATATTGAATTATAAGCAACTATTCAGAGGATACGGTTTATCATGAAACAAGTTCAATTTGGTGCAGGTTTGATGATTTCTATTAGTTTGATGGGTTGCCTTGGCAATCAACCGCTGCCGCTAACGGCAAAAACTGCTAGCGCTGCTAAAAGTCAGACCGCTGTAGCACCGTTACTTCAGCGGGAACTATTCTTTGGCGATCCAGAGATTACGGGTGCCCAGCTTTCCCCCGACGGTAAGTTTCTGGCCTTTCAAAAACCTCTAGACGGCGTGATCAATGTGTGGGTTAAGGGCATCGATGAACCGATGGAAGCTGCTCGTCCAGTCACGGCTGATGCTGAAAGCCCAATTATAATTTACTTTTGGAGCGCCGATGGTCGTTACATTCTCTACGCCCAGGATAAAGGGGGCAATGAGAATTTTCACATTTATGCGGTTGAAGCTAAATCTTTAGGTGAGACTAGCCCGGTAACCCGCGATTTAACCCCTGTAGAGGGGATTACGGCCATGATCTACAGCATTCCTAAACGGACTCCCAACCACATCATTATCGGTCTTAACGAGCGCAATCCCCAGTTTCATGATGTCTATCGTTTGGATTTGACAACAGGCGAGCGGACGCTGCTGATTCAAAATGACGAGAATATTGCCCTCTGGACAACGGATTTAGACGGTAATGTGCGCATCGGCTATCGCCAAAGCCTGGAAGGGGGGCATGAGATTCTGGCGGTGCAAAAAGATGGATTAACACCTGTTTACACCTGTCGAATTGAAGAAACCTGTCGTCCCATTCGATTTCATAAAGATGGCCAACGGGTGTATCTGATCAGCAATCGGGATGGGAATTTAATCCAGTTAGAGCTGCTTAATCTCGAAAGCCAGCAGAGTCAGGTCGTGGAAGTTGATCCTGAAAACCAGGTGGATTTTGGCCGTGCAGTGTTTTCAGAAGCGACTGATGAGTTGATTGCTACCTCCTATGTTGGCGATCGCATCCGCATCTATCCTCAAAACGACAAGATAGCGGCTGATCTAGCCTTTCTGAAACAACAGCTGCCCGACGTTGATATTGTGTTGCAATCCCTTACCCAGGATGATCGCTTTGCGTTGATTGGAACCCGGAGCGATGTGAATCCCGGGTCTACTTATCTATTTGATCGTAGTACTCAAACCCTGGAAAAACTCTACGATGATCGGCCAGAGCTGCCCAGGGAAAATTTGGCCACCATGCAGCCGATCCGCTATACAGCCCGTGATGGTCTAGAGATTCCAGCCTATCTGACCCTGCCCCAGGGGGTAGACCCAGTGAAGCTACCGGTGATTGTCATGCCCCACGGTGGACCTTGGGGACGAGATATGTGGGGGTACAGGCCGTTTACCCAGTTTCTCGCTAATCGTGGCTACGCCGTTCTCCAACCCAACTTTAGAGGGTCCACTGGCTATGGTAAAGCCTTTCTCAATGCCGGTAACAACGAATGGGGCACGGGTGCAATGCAGCATGACCTGACGGATGGCGTGCAGTATCTGATTGATGCAGGGATTGCCGATCCAGAGCGTGTGGGAATTTTTGGTGTCTCCTATGGAGGCTATGCCACCCTAGCTGGTTTGGCATTTACGCCAGATATTTATGCTGCCGGTGCATCTATGGTGGGGCCATCGAATCTGATTACCTTGCTCAAGTCAATTCCTCCCTATTGGGAGTCGATCAAGGCTTCCTTTGCTCTGCGGGTGGGAGATCCGGATGATCCGAGCGATCGCACCCGTCTAGAAGCCCAGTCACCCCTGTTTTCCGCCGACCAAATTCAAGCCCCGCTGATGGTGGTTCAGGGAGCCAACGATCCCCGGGTTAAGCAAGCGGAGTCAGACCAAATTGTGGCCGCATTGCGAGACAATGGCCGACCGGTGGAATATCTGATTGCCCCCGATGAAGGCCATGGTTTCCGTAAGGAGATCAACTCCCTGGCCATGACAGCTGCATTAGAGAAGTTTTTAGCTGAACATTTAGGCGGACGTTACCAGGCCGAGATGTCTTCAAAGGTACAGGCTCAACTAGAAAAATTAACTGTTGATATTGACACTGTCACAGTTAATGAATCCGGTGAGCCCAAGATTGTTGAACTTGACCCAGCAATTTACAACCGCTATGTGGGAACCTACCAGTTACTCCCTAATATGCAGATCGCTATTCGAGTCGAGGAACAACAACTACTCGCCCAAGCCACAGGGCAGGAAGCGTTTACCCTTTATCCTGTTTCAGAGACTAAATTCTTGGCTCAGGTTGCAGATATCACGATTCAATTCAATTTGTCAGCAGATGAAACGGTTGACGGACTAACACTTTATCAAGGGGGTCAGGAATTGATTGCATCCAAGGTGAATTAATTGAATAGATTGAGATTGGGGGCACACTGCTGTGTGTCCCGTGCAAAATTGCTAACGATACTAACGAGGAGCCTCTAGTTATGGAAACAGAAACGACTCAACGTACTGCAAGACAAGTATTAACTCAGACGGCAGCAGGTGCGGCTGCCGGATTACTGGGGGGCATCGCTATCATGTCTATCTATCGATGGATTTGGCATGTAGAGATATCTTTGAATACCATAATGCTTTTAAGCATTGGCTTCTCCATTTACTGTGGAGTTTTATCAGCTTGGCTAGGGAAAAGATTCTGGAATTTACTCGGTACTTTTCTCAGCTCTATCAGCTGATATTTAGTTTGGGGCAAGGCCTGGGGTGTGGGGTGTGGGGTGTGGGGTGTG